>JAFZXQ010000059.1 GCA_017616705.1 Clostridia bacterium
GGCTTCTTCCTCTTCTTCTTCGTCAAGGTCATCTTCATCAATATCTTCATCACTGATTACAACTTTCTCAACTTCTTTTTTAGCCTTAGGAGCTTTAACGGGTTTCTCTTCCTCTTCATCTTCATCAGCACTAGAAATTTCATCACTATTCATGATTGGGCTGAATTTATATTTTTCAGGAACTGAACCTTGAGTTTTCTTAAAATATGAAACGATAAGAGAATGAATTGCATCTTCAACAAGATTAATGCTGAATAATTTTTCCTTAGGAATATTTCCACCAAGTTCGCTCTTTAATTGTTCAGCTGAAATAGCGGCAATTTCATCAAATGATTTGCCCATCATTAATTTTGTTGCAAGGCTGCTTGCTGCGATAGCAACAATGTTTCCATAAGTTTGGAACTTAACGTCAACAACTGTTTTGTTCTTAACATCAGCATAAAACTTAACAATGTCGCCGCAGGCTTTATCTTTAACTTTGCTAACAGCGTTAGCACCTTTAATTACACCAACATTTGCTGGGTTATAAAATTCTTCTAAAAGTTTTTCGCTATACATATTACAATTCCACCTTATTCTTATAAATTCGAACTGCTGAAACGCTACGAACTTTCTTTACTGCTTTATGAAGTGCGTTAACAACAAAGTCAATTTCTTCATTAGTTGTGTCTTTACCGAAAGTAAATCTAATTGAAGATTGAGCAATTTCAGGCTCAAGGCCCATAGCAACTAAAACATGGCTTGGTTCAAGGCTTCCTGAAGCGCAAGCAGAACCAGTTGAAACGCTAACGCCAAGGTTATCAAGCATCATTAAAACTGCTTCACCTTCAACGCCTTCAAATGAAAGGTTAACGTTTCCAAGTAATCTTTGAGTTGGATGACCATTAAGGCTAACATTGTGAATTTTATCACTAACTTCTTTTAAGAAATATTTTCTAATGTTCTTTAACTTTTTGTTGTTTTCTTCAAGATCACGAACAGCGTTAGTTATAGCAACACCAAAACCAACGGCTCCGCAAACATTGCTTGTTCCTGCTCTTAAACCTTTTTCTTGAGAACCACCATCAATCATTCTTTCAATTTTAGTTCCCTTCTTAAGATAAAGCGCACCAATTCCTTTTGGTCCGTAAATCTTATGAGCGGTTAAGCTCATAGCAGTTATGTTCATTTCATGAACGTCAAATGGAATTGCTCCAATAGCTTGAACAGCGTCAGTGTGGAAAGCAATATCGTTCATTTTAGCAAGTTCGCTAATTGCTCTGATTGGTTCAATTGTTCCAACTTCGTTATTAGCGCTCATGATTGAAATTAAAACTGTTTCTGGTTTTATTGCTTTAACAAGCGCAGTGTAATCAATAACACCTTTTGAATCAACAGGAATATAAGTAACCTCAAAACCTTCTTTTTCAAGCGCTTTGCAACTTTCAATAACTGAATGATGTTCAATAGCACTAGTTATAATATGGTTACCTTTACTTCTGTTTGCTCTTGCAATTCCTTTAATTGCCCAGTTATTTGCTTCACTTCCGCCAGAAGTAAAATAAATTTCACTTGGGCTAGCACCAATTGCGTTTGCAATTTTTACTCTTGCTTCTTCAAGCGCAGCATCAGCTTCTCTTCCTTCTTTATAAAGGCTAGCAGAATTGCCATAGTTTTTGTTTAGGCAATCGATCATTTCACGATAAACGTCTGCAGAGAGCGGAGTTGTTGCGGCATAATCAGCGTAAACTCTTGTAATTTTTTCCATAACATTCTCCTTATTGGTTTTATTTTATCACTAGTTAATATATTTGTCAATAACTCAAAAACAAAAAAAGAGCTTTTAAGCTCTTATTTTTGCATTTTTATAAAGGTTTTAAGGTCATTTTTATTCAAAAAGCCAACATTTCTTGCAATTTCTTCACCATTTTTGAAAACCACAATGGTTGGAATTGAGAAAATATCAAACTTTTTTGCAAGCGTTGGTTCGTCATCGATTTCGCATTTTGCGAAAACATATTCATCACCTAACTCTTCGCTGACCTCACTAAAGTTTGGCGCCATCATCCTGCATGGGCCACACCAACTTGCCCAAAAATCAACAACAACCTTTTTATCGCTAAGCACAATTTCATCAAAATTCTTTATTGTTAAATTAACCATAATTTCCTCCTAAACCTCATAAAATCCCATTCTTGGTTTATTCTTGCTCTTAATTTCTTCAATTGTTGAGTTTAAATGCTCTTTAACATATTTTCTGTCAATCGTTATGTCAATAACAGGATGAAGCCCTGTTGCGTTAAAAGATATTTCATCAGTTAACGTTTCCATAATTGTGTGAAGTCTTCTAGCACCAATATTTTCAACGTTTTTATTTTCAAAAACTGCAGTTTCACCTATTTCATCAATAGCATCTTCAGTAAATTTTAAATTAATGTTGTCAACTGCTAAAAGTGCTGTATATTGTTTTATTAATGAATTTTCAGTGTCAGTTAAAATCTTGATAAAATCGGCTTTTTCAAGGCTTGTTAATTCAACGATAACCGGAAATCTTCCTTGAAGCTCAGGGATTAAATCTTTAACACTTGAAACATGAAAAGCGCCAGCAGCAATAAATAATATGAAATCAGTTTTAATTGTTCCATATTTTGTTGGAACGTTGCTTCCTTCAACGATTGGCAAAATATCTCTTTGGACGCCCTCTCTTGAAACGTCAGCGCCACTTTGATTACCCTTTCCCGCAACCTTATCAATTTCATCAATAAAGATAATTCCGTCTTGCTCGGCGCGCCTTAGGGCTTCAGTTGTTACGCTTTCGTTATCAATAAGCCTGTTGCTTTCTTCGTCAATAAGATATTTTCTTGCATCAAGGATTTTCATTTTCTTACGTTTTTTAGGCTTTGGCATTATTCCGCCTAAAACGTCGCCAATGTTAATTTCCATTCCTGCCATACCAGGCATAAGTGGCATGCTCTTAGGCTCTTCAACAACTTCAAGTTCAATAATATCATTATCAAGTTTTCCGCTTGCTAGATCACCCATAACCATAGCATGAAGAACTTCGTCAGGCGTTTCAGTTTCTTTAAGTTTTCTTGCTCTAACTAAAATTTGAGCAATCTTTTCGTTAGCAATTTGGGTTGCCTTTTCATTAACCTCATTAAACTTCTCAAGTTTAACCATTCTTATGCTTGCTTCAACAAGGTCTCTTATCATTGACTCAACGTCACGGCCAACATAACCAACCTCAGTAAATTTTGTTGCTTCAACTTTAACAAATGGCGCTTTAACAAGTTTTGCTAGTCTTCTTGCTATCTCAGTTTTTCCGCAACCGGTTGGCCCCTTCATAATAATATTCTTTGGGGTTATTTCGTCACGAAGTTCGGCTGGAAGTTGACTTCTTCTATACCTGTTTCTAAGCGCATTAGCAACTGCTCTTTTAGCATTGTTTTGACCAATTATAAACCTATCAAGTTCGTTTACAATTTGTTTTGGTGTTAGTTCCATAAAATCTCCTTTAAATCCCCAAGTGCACGGCGAGATAACGCCTCTTTTCTCATCAGTTTATCCTTAATTTTTTCTTCAAGCGGAGGAACAATTCCAAAGTTTGCGTTCATAGGCTCAAAGTTTTCATTTGGGCTCGTTAAATAGTTTATTATTGAGCCAATCATTGTTGTTTTAGGAAAGCTTAATTCCTTCTTTCCTAAAATCTTATTTGCTAGGCTTATCCCAGCAACAAGACCGCTCATTGTGCTTTCAACATAGCCTTCAACTCCGCTTAACTGCCCAGCAATAAATAATCTATCATGGTTTTTAACTGAAAAGTCTTTATTTAAAAACTTAGGAGCGCAAATAAATGAATTGCGATGCATAACGCCATATTTAACAAAGTCTGCATTATTTAGAGCTGGAATTAAACTAAATACTCGTTTTTGTTCACCAAAGGTTAAATTTGTCTGAAAACCAACAAGATTAAACAAACTCCCCTCAGTATTTTCGCGCCTTAACTGAACAACGGCAAAAGGGCGTTTTCCATTTTCAAGTTTTAGGCCAACAGGTTTAAGGGGGCCAAACCTTAAAGAATCAATTCCCCTTGAAGCCATAACTTCAATAGGCATGCAACCTTCAAAAATTTCTTTCTTTTCAAAATCGTGAAGCTCAACTCTTTTAGCGTTAACTAGTTCGTTAACAAAATTATAATATTCTTCTTTATTTAGCGGGCAATTAACATAATCGCTTTCACCCTTATCAAACCTTGAAGCGCTGAAAGTTTTGGTGTAGTCAATGCTTTCTCCGCTAACTATTGGGGCGCTTGCATCATAAAAATGAAGGTTATTCTCACCTAGAAAACTTGTTAAGTTTTCATAGAGTTTTCCGGCGGTTAGTGGGCCTGTTGCAATGATAGTGTTATTGTCAGTAAAGTTTTCAACCTCTTGGTTTATTATCGTTATGTTAGGTTGTTTTCTTATAAATTCATCAACACTTTTTGAAAAAGCATCTCTATCAACGGCTAAAGCGCTTCCAGCAGGAACGCTATTTTGTTTTGCCATCTTTAAAATTAGGCAATCAAGTAATTCTAGTTCGGCTTTGAGTAAACCGCTTGCTGAATCTAAAGCCACTGATTTAAGTGAGTTTGAACAAACAATTTCGGCTAGCGTTTGAGATTTATGAGCAGGAGAAAAAACTTTAGGCTTTTGTTCATAAAGCTTAACTAATATTCCCCTTTTTGCTAATTGGTAAGCGGCCTCACATCCAGCAAGCCCGCCACCGATAACAATTGCTTCGCTCATTATTCCTCGCTTTTATCTGTTGCCTCTTTTTTCTTAATTTCGTCTTTTCTTGAAAAATCACATTTAGTGCATTTAGTTAAATGATAACTCTTATAGTGCTTTTCAATCATATCTGCCCCACACTTTGGGCATTTTTCTGGGCTTGGAATATCCCAAGACTTATAGTCACAATCAGGATAACCCGTGCAACCATAAAAGAGTTTTCCGGCTTTAGTTTTAAGTTCTCTAAGTGGCTTACCGCATTTAGGGCAAACACCAACTAATTTAACTTCAACTATTGGGCGAGTATTTTTGCAAGTTGGGAAATTAGGGCAAGCAAGGAACTTACCATATTTTCCTGTTTTTATTACCATTTTTGAACCACATTTCTCACAAACCTCATCGCTTGGCTCATCTGGAACTTTATCAACATGGTTATCTTTTTGAGCAACATTTAACTCTTTTTCAAAACCAGTATAAAACTCGCCAACAACGTTTTGCCAAACTTTTCCGCCATATTCAATGTCATCAAGTTTGTCTTCCATTTCAGCGGTAAACCCAATGTTCATAATATTAGGGAAAAACTTAATGAGCATATCAACAACACGTTTCCCTAGTTCTGTTGCCTTTAAAGCCTTGCCTTCTTTTTCAGCATAATTTCGGCTCATAATAACTGAAACTGTTTGCGTGTAAGTTGCAGGACGGCCAATTCCCTTTTCTTCCATAGTTTTAACAAGGCTTGCTTCAGTATACCTTGCAGGAGCCTTAGTATATTTTTGCTCAGGAAGAAGATCACTGCAATCAAAACTTTCGTTTTCGTTAATATCAGGAAGCTTGGTGTTAACCTCATCTTCACCTTCTTCAACGAAGTTTGAATAAACAACAGTGTATCCATCAAAAATTGGCGCACGACCCGTTGTTTTAAACTTATAACCAGCGCTGTCAAATTCAACGCTTAATGAGTTATAAGTTGCGTCAGCCATTTGGCTAGCAAGGAACCTATCATAAATAAGTTTATAAAGCTTATAGAAAGGTTTTCCTATTTTATCTTTTAAACTTTCAGGCGTTCTTTCAAGAGTTATTGGCCTGATTGCTTCGTGAGCATCTTGAGCATCTTTCTTATTCTTATAAAACCTTGGCTTTTCAGGAATATATTTTTCGCCATATTTTTCAACAATATAGTCTTTTGCCTTCGCTTGTGCTTCAGGGCTGATTCTAACTGAGTCAGTTCTGATATATGTAACTAAGGCAACTTTTCCTCCACCTTCAACATCAACACCTTCATAAAGCCCTTGGGCAGTTTGAGTTGTTTGTTTTAGGCTCATTCCAAGTTTATTAAGCGCATCTTGTTGCATTGTTGAAGTTGTAAAAGGAGCGCTTGGATGGCTGCTTGTTACGCTCTTTTTAACCATTGTTGCAACAAACTTTTCATCTTTAACGGCAGAAACGATTTTATCCATATCTTGCTTAGTTTTAATCTTTTTATCTTTTCCGTCAGCAAGATAGCAACTAACTTTTTGTTTAGCGCCCTCTTTATTTAGAGTTGCAGTTAGTGTCCAATATTCTTCTGGCTTAAAGTTTTCAATTTCACGCTCACGATCAACAAGCAATCTTAAAGTTACTGATTGAACACGGCCAGCGCTTAAATTCTTTTGAATTTTTTTGCAAAGAAGTGGGCTAAGCTTATAACCAACTAATCTGTCTAGAACACGCCTTGCCTGTTGAGCATCAACAAGGTTAATATCAATTGGTCTTGCTTCGCCTAAGCCCTTTGTTATTGCAGATTTACTAATTTCATTAAAAACAATTCTGCAAGGCTCATTTTCACTAAGCCCTAAGATTTTAGAAACGTGCCACGCGATTGCTTCACCTTCTCTATCAGGGTCGGTTGCAAGCAAAACGCCATCAGCTTTTTTTGCCTCGCTGATTATTTTAGCAACTGTTTTTTGTTTGTCTGGCATAACAACATATTCAGGTTTAAAGTTGTTAGCAATATCAACCCCCAACCCTCTTGCTGGCAAGTCACGAACATGGCCAAGCGTTGGGATAACTTTATATTCAGACCCAAGATATTTTTGAACGCTTTCTTGTTTACCTGGACCTTCAATAAAAACTACTTTCATAAATTCTCCTATTTTTGTTAGAAAGGCCTAACCTATTAAGTGTAGCAAAAAATTTTAATTTTGCAAAGTAATTTTAGCATAATAATTGCCACTTGTTTTTTTAATTATTCCGCCAATCTCAAGTTTTGATAGTTCGCTCATTAAGATTTTTGGCGCAAGATTTGTTAATTGGGCTAACTCGTCAACATCCATTTCTTCATTAAGCGCGTCTAATATTTTTTGCGCTTCAATTGAAAATTGAATATCGGCCTTTTTTATTGATTCTTGACTAGATAAACCAAACCTTTCTAGAATTTGATTAACGCTTGAACAAAAGGCTTCAGGATAAGAATAAATAAGGTTATTACAACCAAGGCTTTCAAGGCTTGTTATGTTTCCTGGAATAACAAACAGCTCTCGGTTTTGATCAATTGCATCATTAGCCGTGCTGATTGCGCCACTTCTCTCTCCTGCTTCAACAACTATTGTTCCTAAGCTGAGGCCACTAATTATTCTGTTACGTTCAAGAAAAGAATATTGGGTTGGCCTAACGCCGACTGGATATTCGCTTAACAAAAGCCCGCCATCTCTAACAATTCTTCTAGATAACTCGTCATTTTGGCTAGGATAAATTGAATCAAGGCCTCCGCCTAAAACAGCTATGGTTTTGCCGTGAATATTAACAACGCTTTCAGCAACACAGGTATCAATCCCAAAGGCAAGCCCACTAACCATAATTAGCCCAGCTTTACTTAACTTTTTAGCAAAGGCATTTGTTACCTCCCTGCCATAACTTGTTGCCCTTCTTGTTCCAACCATTGCTAAGCATTTTTCGTTCATTAAACTAACGTCACCCCTTGCATATAAAACAAGCGGAGGATCAGCAATTTCCTTAAGAAGTTTTGGATAAGACTCACTTTCAATCGTTACAACTGAAATATAATATTTATTAAGCGAATCAACTAGTTTTTCAATGTAACTTTCATCAAGGCATGCCTCCATTTTTGAAATAGTTTCTTTATCTAAAAATTTGCTAAACAAATCGCTATTTTTCTTAAATTTTTCTTTAACAAAACTAATCCCACCGCAAGCCTCAATTATTTTAGCTTTCTTTTTTAGTGGGATCATAAAACTATCTAACCAAAGATAATCTAATTCTTTTTGATTCAACATATTTTCCTTACAATGTTATTTTCTCAATCGTTCTAAGCCCTATTGCTTCGGCAATATGCTCTGGCTTAATATTAGGGGCACCTTCAAGGTCAGCAATCGTTCTAGCAACTTTTAAAATTCGCGTATAGCCCCTAGCGCTCATCTTAAACTTTTCAAAGGCGCTTTCAAGAATTTGTTTACACTCGTCATCAAGAGCGCAATATTTCTTAATATGCTTACTACTCATTTTGGCGTTACAGAAAACGCCCTCGCCTTTAAATCTTTCAAGTTGAATCTTTCTAGCCTTATTAACTCGCTCTTTAACTGCGCTGCTTGGCTCTTCATTTGATTCTTGGGTTAAATCAATAAACTTAACCCTTCCAACATCAATCTTAATATCTATTCTATCAAGAAGTGGGCCTGAAAGTTTGCCTAAATATTTGCTGACTGCGCTAGGCGTGCAAGTGCAAACGGCTTCTTTTGAGCCATAGTTTCCGCAAGGGCAAGGATTCATGCTTGCAACTAAAATAAAGTTTGCTGGATAAGTAACAGTTCGTTGCGCTCTTGCGATAGTAACAACGCCATCTTCAAGCGGTTGCCTTAATGTTTCAAGAGAATGCCTAGGATATTCTGGGAGCTCATCAAGAAATAAAACGCCATTATGAGCAAGGCTTATTTCGCCAGGATTTGCTTTAGCGCCACCACCTGTTAAAGCAATAACCGTTGCAGTATGGTGAGGCGTTCTAAATGGGCGCTTTGTAACAACGCCTTGGTTAAGGTCAAGAACACCGCTAACGCTATGGATTTTTGTTATTTCAAGGGCTTCTTCAAAAGTAAGGTCAGGAAGAATTCCAGGAACACATTTAGCAAGCATTGTTTTACCGCTTCCAGGAGGGCCAACCATTAAGATATTATGCCCGCCAGCAACGGCAATTTCCATTGCTCTTTTAGCCTGATATTGCCCCCTAACTCTAGCAAAATCTTCGCTAGCATCAACGTCAGCAGGTTTCCAAGTTTGAATTGCTATTGGTTCACATTCAATTTCTTCGTTTAAAAACTCAACTACATCAATTAATGAGTCAAAAGCATAAGCCGTTATCCCGCTAACAAAACTTGCTTCTTTTTCATTTATCTTAGGAATGATAAATTTTGTTTGCCCCATTTCTTTAGCCGAAATGAGCA
>JAFZXQ010000011.1 GCA_017616705.1 Clostridia bacterium
AAATTAATAGTGTAAATTATTGTTGTTTTAGCTCAAATTTAAGTGATGATGACAAGCAGCAACTTAAGGTTTTATCTAATACTAACCGGGTTTTAATTTGCTCTAATTCAAGCGAAGGAATGATCATTTTTAAAAAGTTAGTTGAAATTATTTTAAAAGAATTACCTGAAGCACAGGCTTGTCTTACTGAAATTCACAATATGAATAAAAAGGACGCGCCAAGTGGCACGGCTTTAATGGTAAAAAATATTTTTGATGTTAATAAAAGCGATCTTCAAATCGCATCGTTTAGGGCGGCAAATGTTTGCGGCGAGCATAAATTATCATTCTTTCTTGATAATGAAGAACTGACATTATGCCATAAAATATCTAGCAGAGAGGTTTTTGCACGCGGAGCAATAAAACTTGCAAACGACTTAAATAAAAAGCCAATTGGTTTTTATGAAATGTGAGTTTTTATATAGTTTTTAACAAGGCTGTTAATTACTTGTTTGTTTTTAAGCGGGACTAATGGCAATCTAACCTCGTCGCTTGCTATTAAGTTAAGTTGTTTTAATAAGTATTTTACTGGGATTGGGTTAGTTTCAATAAAAAGCGCATTATCAATTTTTGATAAACTTTGGAATAATGCGTTGGCCTGTTTTAATTCGTTATTTTTAACCAAAGAATATAATTTAGAAACTTGTTTTGGGAAAGCATTAGCGGTAACGCTTATTGTTCCGTTAGCACCTAGGCAATAAAACAGGTAATTTAAGTTGTCTTCACCAGAATAAATGGCGATTTTATCTTTACAAATATTGTGAAGGGCTATAATTCTTGTAATATCAGTTGTGCTTTCTTTTAATCCAACAACCATTTTGTTTGTTTGAATTATTTTTTTGATTGTTTCAAGTTCAATGCTAAGACCTGTTCGCGCTGGAACGTTATATATAATTATTGGCAACCCTATTTCGCTTAATTTATCATAAAAATTAATAATACCATCTTGCGTTGTTTTATTGTAATATGGCGTTACAATAAGCGCTGCGTCAGCGCCCTGTTTTTTTGCTAAGGCTGTTAACTTATAACAATCGGAGAAATTATTGTTTCCTGTTCCAACGATTAATTTGGCGCGGTCATTAATTATTCTTTTAGCTAACCTTGTTAGTTTTATTCTTTCACTTAAAGTAATCGTTGAACCTTCGCCGGTTGTTGCTAAAATAACAATAGCATTGGCGTCATTGTTTAAACAATTAACAATTAAATTCTTAAATGATTTATAGTCAATCTTTCCATCTATAAAAGGAGTAACTAAAGCAACTCCGCATCCAAAAAATAATTCCTTCATATTTGCCTCAATATATTTTATAAGCGAATATTTTGTTTTATGAAAGAAAGACACGCGGCTAATTAAATATTATAAAAAAGACGAAATTTTATCCTTTTAATTTTTACACAAATAAAAAACTCTTACGCAATTGTAAGAGTTTTTGTTTGGTGCGCCGTAAGCGATTCGAACGCCCGACCTTTGGTTCCGTAGACCAACGCTCTATCCAGCTGAGCTAACGGCGCATAACAACTCTATTATTATACACGCTAAGGATTGCTTTGTCAATGGAAAAATTTAAAGCGATTTTAAAATAATATTTTTAAAATATTTTTTCTTAAAAAACACAAAATTTTGGCAATTTAGTTAAAAAACTGCAAAAGGGTTGTTTTTGATTGTTTTTTATGCAATTTTTTACTAAAAATGACAAAAAATGCAGTATTTAGAAAAGGTTTTACATTGGAAAAATTTAGTCTTTTTTGGCAAAAAAATTCAAATTTTGCCTTATTTTGTTTGGAGATTTTCCCTAATAATTATATAATATATGTAAGGTTTAAAAGCAGTTATTTTTAATTATACTAACTAAAAAAATATCGGCTGCTTGAAGAAGGGAAAATGGGAAACTTAAATTTTAATTCATCAAACAAATCAAACAAAATCAGAAACAAAATTGCTGGCCTTTTTAATCTGCTAATCTGCCAGGTTATAATTTTGCTCATGGTTGTCACCAGTACCTACGCTATCTACAAAGATGGTGTTATTATTGATGGCCATAGCGAAACAATTTCTTGGTGCTTTAGTAGTGATAAGCTGAGCACAGAGGGTAATGAATATACCCTCGTTTGGAATGGGCAGGTTGGCTCACCTATAACGTTCACCTTTGATGTTGGTGGCGAACAAGGTGGTGACACAACTGATATTGCTATTCCATATAACATTGTGACTCAGTCATCGGCTGGATTAAGAACTAATGTTACGGTTAATCAAAGTAGTGGAACGATAGCTAAAAACTCATCAACTAAAAACACTCACACTGTTACCATAACAAATAACACGGCTAATAAATTGACTGGTAGTTTCAATGTTACTGTTAAAGCAGTAACTGATTCAAGTTGCCCTGTTAGTGAAGAACTTTCTGCTGTTATTCACGTTTATATCCCAACCCTTCTTGAATATTCAATTGTTGATGCTGCTGGAAATGAAAATGCCCAACTCATTATTCAAACCTTTGAAAGCGAAACTGATTACATTAATGCTAATATCTATTTTGACTCAGAAAGTGTTGCAACCCCAACATTCTCAGGATCTGGTCAATATGCTCAAGTTTATTATGATGGTTTAACCGGAAGCTCTATGGTTATGACGCTTAGGGAAAACTCATCTTACGTTCTTTCTTTCAAGAAGGCTGACCCAACTGAAGATTATAACGGAACTGAAAATGATTTAAGCGCTGTTATTAAAGTTGTTGCCAACTTCCAATCTAACACTGTTACGTTTAATCCTAATGACACAC
>JAFZXQ010000060.1 GCA_017616705.1 Clostridia bacterium
CTAATAAATATGCCGTAATACATATCAAATCATAAGTCTGGTTTATATCATCATATTTTTTACACACAAAACCCAATTTATTAAAAAAACGCTCAACTTTACGAGGGTTTGAATCAATAAAACAATCTATTATCTGATAAAATAAAGTTGTTTCTAAAAGCTTTTCTTCAGGTAAAAATTTAAGCAAAAACATTTCAGCATATTTACTTTTAATACTTTTTCTACCCTTTATTGGCAAATCAAAGGTTAAATCAAAGAATTTTTCTAAATATTTATCCGTTTTACCATATTTATTATCAATTACATCGTTTAACATTTTTTCATTTACCGAAACAATTGTGATGATGTTTGGAACATTAAAAAGATTATGTAAACGATTTAATACAGAAAGAGAATATTCTGGTTCACATCTATCAATTTCATCAACTAAAACAACTATTTTATATTTGTCTGTTATTTTTTTAAAAATCCCTTTTAATGTTTCAAGTGCATCATAATAACTTTGAATATTTTCCGTTAGTTTAATATTATTTGCTTGTGTTTTCGAACTCTTTATTGTTTTCTTAATCTTGTTTATTTTATTCTCTATTTTATCCACTATGATATTACCACTTAATAAAGACAACACTAATTTTAATCCCATTTTAAAGCCTAACAATATTTCTTTATCTATTCTTTTATTTTCAATTTTATCAATAACATTATAAAGAATTGCAACCAGTGGTTCATCATAAAAATCGTTTTTCCAAGCGTCATATTTAACTACAAGATATTGGTCTTTTTTATCCAATTGTGCTTTAATCATGTCCACAACAAAAGATTTCCCACTTCCCCATTCCCCATTTATAGCAAAACACCAATAGCGATCTTTGGCGGCAATTTCAATTGTATTGATAACTTGTTGTACAAAAGCATCTCTCCCTATATAATCATCAGGTAAATTATCATCTAATAATTTTTTTCGATTAACTTTTTCCTTCATAATCATCCTCCATTATTATTATATCATGATATAATAAAAAGCCAAGTTTTATTTATAAAACCGCTATAATTATTAGGTTAATTTGGGATTATGTGGTAAAATAAAATAGACATTATAGGAGGAAGTTTATGTTAATTAAAAAATGTTTAAAATGCGGTGCAACCGTTGAAGTTTATAATGATTGCAACTGTGAAGATTGTGGAATGGTTTGTTGCGGCGAAAAAATGACCGCGCTTGTTCCAAATTTAAGTGATGGTGCTGTTGAAAAACACCTTCCACTTGTTGAAAAAGACGGCGAAATCGTTAAAGTTACCGTTGCTCACCCAATGGACGAAAAACATTATATTGAAGCAATTATTCTTGATGCTGGCGTTCACCAAATTAAAAGAGCATTAAAACCTGGTGACGAACCAAAAGCAACCTTCCCTTACGTTAAAGGAAGCACGATTTATTCTCTTTGCAATAAACATGGCCTTTGGTCAATTGACGTTTTATAACAAACAAAAAAATACGGCGCTAAGCCGTATTTTTTTATTCATAACTTTCATCGTCTATTTTAACTAAAAGGCCTTCAACAACCTTTATTTCATCTTCTTGCTCGGCAAAGATTTCGGCATATTTTTTGCCTAATTTTTGCATTGCTGAAACTGCCGCTGGGCTTTCAAGGTTGTCGCTATACTTTTTAGCATATTCAACAACTTCAGCCTCATATTCTTGGTCGGTTTGCTCCATTTTTGCTTTGAGCTCATCAAGTTTTGCAATAAGCTCTTGCTTTAACTGATCGGTTGACTTATTGCTCATTAGCACTAACCTTTTGGTCTAAGATTTGGGCAACTAAATCATCAATTTCAACGAGCCTTCTTGCAAGCTCTTTTTCTTTACCAATTGAATAACGAATTCCTAAAACAAGCGCATGCATATATTGAACTTGTTTTTCTTCAACAGCAATAATCAAAGTGTTAATTTGTTCTAAGAGATCAGTTCTAGTACACTTGCTCTTTTTAATCTTTTTAAGGCCATGAACAAAAGAACGAAAATCTTTAGCTAAAAACAATAATCTTTCAGCAATCTCTTTGCTAAAGTCATAAAGCGGTTTTTTCTTTTCTGGCTCACGAACAACGGCTTTTTCACCAAGAAGCGCTGACATAACGTTATTTTTAAAACTCTTAATTATCTTGCTGCAAAAATATGCATAAGGGCCAACGCCATCTTCATCATTTGAAAAATATTTTGTTAAGAATTGGCTAAAATTAATCTTTTTATCGTCTAACAAGTTTAAAAGACAAAAGACAAATGCAATGCTCTTATGTTGCTCTTCAGGAACAATAAATTGCCCTTGTTTGCTAACGCTTATTGCATATTCCCTATCAAAATTAAAGCCAACCATACAATCGCTTATAAGATTGAAAACCTGCCTTGTTGAAGCGATACTCTTTAAAACGTCGCCAAGCCTTTTATCAACTAATATATATTTACTTGAAATCATATTATCGCAAGCATCAATAAAACTTGCAATATCCTGAATAGTACAATTTTCCATAATAACCTCACTTTAATTTTAGCAAAATTAAAACCTATAAGCAAATGTTTTTGGCAAACTTTAAAAAAATATAACAAAATATTTCAAAAAACTACCACAAATTTTACGATTGTGATATACTAACCTCGGAGTTAAAGTTATGGACGTTGCAAATAATAGCAAAGTTAGTAAGTTAGTTATCCTTTACGTTTTTGACAAAATGGAGATTCCATTAACTGAAGAAACGGTTTTGGATATGTGTTGCAGTCAAAACTCATGGGTTAGTTACATGCTCTGCAAAGAGGTTTTAGCTGACCTCGTTGAAAGCGAGTTTTTAACTATTCAAAATGGCAAAACTAACGAAAAATATTACCAAATAACAACTTCTGGAAGAATGTGTCTTAACTACTTCTTCGTTAACATTCCTTCAAGCCTTAGAGATGAAATTAGCGAATATATTAAAACTAACAGAATTAATTTTAGGCGTAAGCAAGAATATTTTAGAGATTATAGCCGAAACGAAGATGGATCATATACCGTTTTGCTTAAAATATTAGACCCAACGGGAACAAAACTTGAATTAAAACTTAATGTTGCTAACCGCCAAATAGCGCAAGACATTTATAAAAAATGGGAGCAAAAAGCCAGCCAGGTTTATGGCGCCCTTTATGATATCTTACTTGATGAATAAAATTGCAATAAAAAACACGCTCAGCCGAGCGTGTTTTATTTTTTAATTAAATTTAACTGCTGCTTTAACTTCAGCAACTGCCCCATTTTCATCTCTTGGCGCAATCTTTGCTCTATAAAGGTATGTTTCGTCATCAGTAGTATTAAAGAAATAAGCATAACCATCAACAATTTCAGGAATCATATTTCCGCTAATCTCGTTGCAAGTTGTTGATGAAATTTGTTCTTGAGTTATAATCTCGCTTTCGCCTATGTTTAAAATCTTAATTCTATAAAGTGCATTTGAGAAAATGTAATAAAGATAATCGCCAGAAACGGTAACCATCTTAATTTCACTTGTTGCAGTATAAGCAAAAAGTTGTCTGTGTTTAGCGGTATTTGATTCGCTAACAACACCATCAACAAGTTCAATATAACTAACAGCGTTATCTTTGTAATAAACGAGCGCAATATTATCTCCATTTTCAACAAAAACAACGCTATCATAAGTAACATCACTAACAACGCTTGCTGAATCAAAAGTAAGCGTTTGTTCATCTTCAGTTATCTTATTTGCATAAATCTTTGAGTCATAACTATAAACAAGTTTGTCAGCCTTGATTGTTAAAAGTGAAACCGATTTACCTTCGCTAATTAAGTTTTCTCTCGTTCCATCAGGCAAAACCTTATAAACTCTAACACCCGTTCTAACTGTTCCGGTTGAAAGTGCAGAACGCGTAAAGTAAACAAACGCTTCACAAACACTGTTTCTTGCCCCAACTTGAATATCGCCATAATGCTCGCTAAATAAAACTGATTGCGCATTATCAGCAATAACTTTAATTGTTACACTTGAATCAATTTTAACGCTTGTTAACTTGGTTATGCTCTTTTCATAAACCATTAAATAAAGGTTGCCATTAAGCCTATAATAAGCATATTCAATCGTTTCGCTAGAACTGTTTTGGCTTGTTGTAAAGAGCTTTTGAGTTGCACCTGTTACAAGGTCATATCTCATAAAGCAAGTTTGGTTATATAAAACTTCTGCCCTGCTGTTTTCACCATTATTTGGAGTAACATAATAAAGGAAGTTCCCAAAGATATTAATTGAGCCATACTTAAACCCAACTAAACTATTAACAACTAAGCTGCATTCCGTTGGCTTACCATCACTATCAACACTAACTGAACCATCATCATTTAGTTTAGCCTTATAAATTCCACCAACTGTTACAGAACCATTATTGTTAGTTCCATCATTTTCTTTTGTTCCATTAACAAAATAAACATAACCCGCATATTTAGCAATAACGCCACCATTGCTTTCAACGCCCTCGCTTGTTGCCTTTGTTGAACTAAGCCTTGGCGCGCATCCAATAAAAGAAAGCGCTGTTAAAAAACAAATTGCAAAGCTTAATATTAATTTTCCGAATTTTTTCATAATTGCCTCTACTTTATAAACTATATATAAGTTTAAAATGAAAACGAGAAATTGTCAATCATTAAACGCCAAATTTTCTAAAAATATCGCTTAAATGACCTTTTTGCCGGTTGTTGCGCGCCTAAAGGTTACATAATAGCCAAATGTTGAACTTTTGCTTATAGAATACTTTTTTAACGTGCCTAATCGCTTATCAATTTTATATGGCTCAGTTGAAGTAAAACTAGGATACCCTAGCCCTATTAAACTTGGCCTATTATTTTCGTAAACTATTCCAACAACGGCATTTTTCCCATTAAGTTTAAAATAAACCCACTTTGAATTAGTAAAAAGCGATTCTAAAACTTTTTCACGCGGACAACTTGAAAATAGTTTAATCAAATTTTCTTTATGCTTATTGAAATAATTGAGTTCTGTTTTAAACATCGGCTTATCAAAAAAATCTTTTGAATAAACATTTTTCGACTTTAACGTTTTAACAAAATCAGGTTTATTATCAGCCAAATTTAGCTCGTTTTGAAAGTTAGATGGCTGATTTTGAAAAATTTTAACCTGTTTTAAAAACCGCAAAATCATATCATCACTTCCAGAAATTCCAACACATTTTTTATTTTTATATAACAAAATGCAGATTTTTTCTAGGTCAAAATTATCGCAAATTTTAATATTCTTTACTGAAAAATCTCTATAAGTATTGTTTTCAATCATTATTTTTGCGTTAAAATCAGAGCTATTTTCAGTAAATGTTAGATTAATATTTAATCTGTTGTTAATAACCAAGATTTCAGCAATCGCCAAAACCCTACTTGTTAACTTATCACCCATTATTTCTTTAACTAACATAAATGACTTTTTATTCATAATTTAATTCTATCTTAATTTAGAACAAATAAAAAAGAACTTCCGCCAATATTTTAGCGGAAGTTAAATAATTTTATCAGTTTTTATTTAATTTTGTTTTAATATAAAATTATAAATATTATAAAAATCCTCTGCGCTCAAATTCTCAGCGCGTGCGTTTTTATCAATATTAAATTTATCATAGATCTTTTCAATTAGCCCTAAATCAAGTTTTGCGCTTTTAACTAAATTATTATATAGTGTTTTTCTTTTAAAGGTAAAGCATGAATAAACAAATTTAGCAAACTTTTTATCATAATTCTTGCCGTTAAATTCAATATTGATAACGGCGCTATCAACTTTAGGAACGGGAGTAAACATTGATCTATCAACAATTCTAGTTAGTTTAACACTCGCTTGATGCTGAATAATAACGCTCATTGCTCCAAATTCACTATTAGAAGGCTTGCTTGCTAGCCTTTCAGCTACTTCTTTTTGAACCATAATAGTCATACTTTCTGGTTTTAAAACTAAAAACCTTTCAATTATTGGCGACGTTAAATAATAAGGCAAATTGGCGACAACCTTGAACTTGTTTAATTTTAAACTATTAAAATCAAATGTCATAAAATCTTCAAAAATGAATTTTAGATTGTCATATTGCTTTTCTAGTTTAGACAACTCACCAATCAAATCTTTATCAATTTCAAAACTATAAACAAACTTGGCGCGTTTAGCAAGCTCGCTAGTTAAGCTCCCAAGCCCTGCCCCAATTTCAACTATTATATCATCACAACCAACATTAGCATCATTAGCAATGCCGTCAATTAAATCTTTATCTGATATAAAATTTTGACCAAATTGTTTCTTAAAATTGTGCAAATCTTTACTCCTTTTTGAATAAAATTTAACGTTTATCACAACCTAATATTAGCCACTGGCTAACAAATGAAATTTGCGAAAGATAACCAAAAGAGCCATTTTCGGCTCGTTTTTTTATAATTTATATAGCAAAATGCAGTTTTTTGTTGTTTGGTTTACTAATTCTTCAAGGCTTATATTTAAATAAGAGGCAATCGCTTCGCCAACAACACAAACTCTAGTCGGGTTATTAATTTGCCCCCTATAAGGAACCGGTGAAAGAAATGGCGAATCAGTTTCAATTAATAGCTTATCAAGCGGAACAACTTTAACATTGCTTTTATCATAGTTTTTAAAAGTAAAGTTTCCGCAAAAAGAAATATAGCAACCTAACTCAATAAACTTCTTTGCCCAACCTTCGTTTTCACTAAAACAATGAATAACAACGCCATATTTAAAGTTATCTTTATTTCGTTTTAAAATTTCATAAAGTTCAACTTTTGCGTCACGGCAATGAATACAAACCGGAAGTTTTAACTCGGCCGCTAGTTTTAATTGTTTCTCAAAAACCCTAAGTTGTTCTTCTTTATTATCGCTCCTAAAATGAAAATCAAGCCCAATTTCACCAATTCCAACAATCTTTTCATTTTTAACATAATCTTTAAGGTTTTCAATAACCTTGTCGTTTTCTTCTGGTGTTTCTAAATCTTCTGGATGAAGACCAACAAGCCCATAAGCTTTGTCACAAGTTTTAACAAAGTCAACAAGTTCTTTATTTCGTTCTTCGCTCGCGCCTTGAATTAAACAAAACAAAAGCGAGTCATCTTCTTCAATAAGTTTTTTGACTTCGTCGTTTGAAATTATTTCGTTATGTAAATGACAATGTGAATCAATAAATTTCATAATTGCATTTTATCATATTTCTTCTAAAAACAAAACTATTTTCATAAAGTTTAATATGAATAAGGTTTGGTTAATGCTTTTAATATCAAGCATTTGTGCGATGCTTTTTATTGACCCAAACTCCGTTATGACGGGGCTTCTTTCTGCTTCAAATAAAGCGCTAACCTTAACCTTTGAGCTCTGTACGGTCTACGCAGTTTGGATTGGCATTTTCTCAATTTTGGAACAAACTAAAATAACAAAATTTATTTCTAAAATTCTTTCGCCAATAATTGACCTAATTTTTGGCAAAAAAACGCTTAGCGAAGAAAGCAAGCGCCTCGTTAGTTTAAATATGAGCGCCAACCTTTTAGGAATGAACGGAGCCGCAACCCCGTTAGGAATCAAAGCCATTGAAAGCATGGGCAAAAACAATGAGCAAGCAACTTTTCCTATGATTATGCTTGTTGTTATTTCCTGCACGAGCATTCAACTTCTTCCAACGAGCATTATGGGACTAATGACCGCTGCCGGAAGCGTTAATGCTTCGTCAATTATTCTTCCGTCAATTATTGGGAGCATTCTTTCAACCGCAATAGCCATAATTTTTGTTAGAATAATTCATAGATTTAAAGTTAAGCGAGGCAAAGCGGACTAATGGCGGTTTATATTATTCCTGTTTTTTTGTTACTTTTGTTTATAACTTGCTTAATAAAAAACATAAATGCTTATTCATGTTTCGCTAAAGGCGCCAAAGAGGCCGTTGACCTTTGCATTAAAACATTTCCACTTTTAGTTGCAATCTTTTGCGCCGTTGAGCTATTTTCACTTAGTGGGCTCGCCGAAAAGTTAAGTAACTTTATTGCGCCGCTTTTTAGCCTTTTAGGAATTCCTAAAGAACTTGTTAATTTTTTGGTTTTAAGACCCTTTACCGGTTCAGGAAGCCTTGCGCTTATTAGCGAAATATTTGCAACCTATGGCCCTGATAGCTATATTTCGCGTTGCGCTAGCGTTATTATGAGTTGCACTGAAACAGTTTTTTACGTTACCGCTGTTTATTTTTCAACAACAAAGGTAAAAAAACTAGGATACACGATCCCAGTTGCTTTAATAAGTTGTTTTATTGGATCAATAATAGCCTGTTTGCTTTGCAAAATTATGTAGGCTTTCTGCCATAAATTTCTTTAATCTGTTCAGTTTCGCTTCCGTCAGCGTTTGTTACAATAATATCTGGCAAAAGTTTTTCTTCGCCATCATAATTTAAACCGGCTTCAACTAAAAAGATATGGCTTCCTTCGGTTGCTTTAGGGCGAACATATTGTTTTCTTATAACTTTAAGGCCATTTTCGCTAAGAACGTTATTTAACTCGTTTTCACGTTCTGTTAAAAAAACTAAATAAAGTTTACCATTTTCGTTTAAAACCTTTTTAGCCGAACTAACTAAACTCATAATATTAGTTTTTACTTCAAAGCGTGATAATCTTTTTTCAACGCTAACCGGAAGCCTTCCAGCGCCAACTTTATAATATGGCGGATTTGCTAAAACAACATCAAATTTATCGTTAATGCAACTAGCAAAGTTTTCAAGACTGTCACAAATAACTTTTATGTTTTTAATCTTGTTAAATTCTAGGCTCTTTTCGTTCATATCCGCCAATTCTTTTTGAATTTCAACGCAATATATTTCTTTTGGCTTCTTTTTGGCGTTAACCAAAATTGAAATAACGCCTGACCCAGAGCAAAATTCAACTAAGCGCTTATTCTCACAATCTTGAATAAAGTTAGCAAGCAAAACGGCATCAGTTGTAAAACCATAGCCGTTTTTTCTTTGATAGCAAAAAAGACCTTCATATTGAAGGTCACATAAATAAAAATCTTTACCTAGATTAGTTTTCATCAGGCTCTGGGGCTCCAACTGGGCAAACGTTTGCACACATTCCACATGAAGCACATTGTTTTTTGTCAATAACATATTTTTCGCCGTTAAAGCTGATTGCGCCAACAGGACACATTGGTTCGCAACTCCCACATTTTGCACATCTATCCGTTATTCTGTATGCCATCTTTTTCTCCTTTATGATTATTAAATTGTATTTCATCAAGCCCAAATTCTTCGTTTGAAACTGAGCCATCATTTTGAGTAAATTTAACAACAACTCTTTCTCTTAAAATATCATTATATGAGCAAACGCCAACGCCTTTATTGGTTTTAACTTCGCTTCCAACTTTTGGCATTTTCGCAAGCGTTTTCTCATAGAATTCATTTTCATAACTAAGGCAACAAAGCAATCTTCCGCAAACTCCGTTAATTTTAGTTGGCGTTAAACTTATGCCTTGATTTTTGGCCATTTTAACGCTAACATGCGCAAAGTCGTTTAAATATCTCTTACAGCAACAAATTTGCCCGCAAGGCCCAATTGCGCCTTTATTTTTAACTTCATCACGCCCGCCAATTTGTTTAAGCTCTATTCTAGTTTTTAGTTCACTTGCTAAAACTTTTAATAACTCTCTAAAATCAACTCTGTCATCAGCAGTAAATTCAATAATAATTTTAGATCCATCAAAGGTAAAGCACGCCGAAGTCACCTTCATTTTAAGCCCAAGTTTCGTTACGTTTTTCTTGATTATTTTTAACGCTTCTTTTGCTTTTTCGTCAAGTTCGCTTCTTCTGGTTTCATCTTGAAGCGTTGCAAACCTTAAAACAGGCTTAATTTCGCCTTTTACTAGTTCGTCTTTAATTTCACGCTCAGTAAAATCAACAATGCCAAATTCATTGCCGTTAACTGTTGAAACAATAACTTTATCTCCAACTTTAAGCTCTAAGCCGTTTGGAGAGAAAAAGTATGCTTTGCCTTCTTTAGAATATTTTATGCCTACAACTCTTTGCATGTAACTTTCACCTCAACAAAATTAAACAAAAATTCATCTAACGCCGCTAAACTATTAACATAAAAAGTTAAATCTTTATTAAAATTTAAACAATTTTCAATAATTTTCGTTAAACTCTTTAATGAAAACTCGCCTTCAATAGATTTATAGAAATTAAGATTAGCCTTGTTTAAAACCAGATTTTCACGCCCTGACTTCACCATCATTATATCACGCGCAATCATAATTGTTAAATCAAAAATTGAATTAACCTCATATTTTTTTGCTCTAAACTTAGATGAAAAATTTAGAACCTCTCTAGAACTCTTAATCTTAAACAATTCAAGACAATCATAAAACAAATTAACCATCAGATCGTCTTGCATTAAAGCATTTGCTTTAGTTATGTTTCCGCCAGCAATTCCTGCTAAAATTTCGGCTTCAGCCTCAGTTTTACCATTTGCTACAATATAATTAATGATCTCTTTATTGTCTAATTTTGGAATATTAATTAGAAAAGCACGAGATAAAATCGTTGGCAAAATTGAACTAGTGCTAGTTGCCCCAAAAACAAAAATAGCAGATTTTGGCGGATTCTCAATAGTTTTTAAGAGTTTATTTTGTGCCTCTTCAGTTAACTTGCTAGCATCATCAATATAGTATAGTTTATAATCGGCTTCAAGTGGCGAATAATAACAATCACTAACGAGATTAGCAATGCTCTCAACACTTAAAATTTTATCATCTAAAACAAGCGTTAAGTCAGGATGCGTTTTAGCAATAACCTTACTTTCGTTTTTTAAAACTACTTTAGCGAACTCTTCAAAAAAAGTTTGCCTTAAGTTAAAATCTTCGCTAACAAAAAGATAAGTTTGTAATAAACTATTCTCTCTTGCCTTGTTTTCTAGCAATTTAAACTCATCTAAACTTGTTATAATTTTTCTAAGATCCACAAAAAAAGATTAACAAAAAACCATCGTTTTGTCAATCTTTTAAAAAATAAAGGCTTACGCCTTTATTTAACTTCAATAATTTTTAATTTAAAACTATCGCCATCAGGAGTTGGAACTATGGCTTCATCACCTTTCTTTTTGCCTAAAATTGCTTTTCCGATTGGAGATTCATTGCTAATTAAACCATTATCTGGGTCGCTTTCAAGCGTTCCAACTAATTTATATGTGTTTTGTTCGTTAAAATCAACATCCAAAACAGTTACAGTTGAACCAACTATAACTTCACCTTTTTTCACTTTATCATTTGAAATAATTTTAGCATTTCTAAGTGTTTCTTCAATAAGCGCAATTTTGCTTTCAAGCCTTCCTTGCTCTGCTCTAGCAGCATCATATTCGCTATTTTCACTTAAATCACCATATTCTCTTGCAGCCTTGAGATGTTCGCCAACCTCAGTTCTTTTAACGGTTTTAAGATAAGCTAATAATTCTTCTTGCTCTTTTTTTCCTTCTTCAGTTAAATAAACGTCTGCCATAATAAACCTCCGCGATGTAACTTATTATTACTCAAACATTATATTGAGAGATAACAACCTTGTCAACTTTTTTTATCAAAAATATTTTATTAATTAATATATGACAATAGTTTAATTATTTTGCAAAAATAATAAATTTATGCTAAAATTTTTTAGGAGATTTCTTATGATAAAAATTTGGGCAAAATGTTTAGTTGGTGATCACATCAAAAAAGATATGATTTATGAAACGCTTGATCACTATAATCCTGAAACGCTTTTTCATCATATAACAGCGATTTGTAATGAACTTGATATTCCAACGCCGGTTATTTTAAAAAACCACGTTGATAATTTTGATAAATTTAATCACGCTATCTTTTTAAAAAGAGATTTTGTTGAATCAATTGATTTTGACAAACTTGTTTTAGAACATGTTATAACAAAATAAAACAGCCTCGCCAGAGGCTGTTTTTTATAAAGTTTCATCTTCTTCTATTATCGGGTTTTCTTTCATTTCAGACTGCCGTTTAAGTTCTTGCCTTTTATAATTTCTTCTCCAATTAATAAAGCCATAAATGTTATTGATAATAAAAATTACAAAAGTTAACGACATTGGCAACAACCCAATATCAGCAACGCCGCCGTAAATAATTGGCATTAACCAAAGTAAAACTATTGTTAAATTTTGAATAATATATGTTCCAAATTGAACAACGCTTCGCCTTAAAGTTAAATAATAAGTTATTATAGGAAGGATAAAGGTTGCAACGCTAACTATCAAATAATTAGTGTTGAGCGCTTTAAGCATAAAATAAACCGGCGCAATTAACGCAACCGCCCCTAAAAACACACAAAGATATTCTTGCCAAGCAAGGTTATTAACTTGAATTTCTGAATGTTGCTTTTTGTTTTTAAACCAGCTTATTGTTGTTACAATTTGAATTGGGATTAAAATAAAAAGATTTAAAATGCTTTCGCCATATAAACAATTCATATAGGCTTGAATAACATAAATTCCGTCAGAAATGATTTGATAAATTGGATAAAGAAAAACGCCTTTTGAAAGGCAAAACATAGCAAAAATTGCTGAAAGCGAATAAATTATTGAAAGATAATCGCTTTTGCAAACAATTGAAACTGTTATGATAGTTGCCAAACTAAGCGTTAAAAAAATTATTTCAAACAAGTTGAAGCTTTTAAAAAATTTTACCAATTGGTTTTCTTTTTTTGTAACGTTTCCCATTCGTTTTAATTAACGCTATTAAAATAGTCTAAAACGCTTGAATTCTCGCCCGTTTTAATCTTTCCTGATGAAAGACAAATTATTGAAAGACTAGCATTGTTTTCATAAGAATTAGCCAAAAATAATAACCTTTTTAAATCAACAAGGCTAGAGTTTGTTGCTTTATTTTTAAAATAGTCAACAAGCGCTTCAAGCCAATCAATAACTAAATAAACCTGCTTGCCTTCCGTTACGCCTTTTTTAGCTGAAATTATAGCATTTTTAATTAAATAATCAACTTTTCTAGGGTCATCAGTAACAAGCGCGCAGTAATCTTCAATATTACCAGATTCTTGGTTAGTTTCTCTTTCTTTATCAACTTTAAGGTTAATAACTAACCTATTATCTTTTTTAGCAAGAGCAAAGCAGAGCGCGTCGCTTTCATTAGTTTGGTAAGTTGGGTTATCAAAAACAATAGTTCTTTTTCCCCTTGCAACCTTTATTGTTTTACTTCCAAGCGCAATCTTTTCAATAGCATTGTTTTCAACTTCGTTAAGCCTGTTAAAAATTATTTCAGCCTCACTTAACTCTTGGCCATTAACGCTTGCTATCTTAGAAACTTCCTTAATTTGAGCGTTTTTATTAACAAGCAAATATTTAACTTCGTCATAATCTTTAAGGCCATAATCTCTAGATAACCCCTCGCTAACAAAAGCGTCATCAGCGCTGTCAACATAAGGGAATTTTTTAATTTTAAAACCTGTTTTGCCTTTAATAGCAAAACCCGTTAAATAGTTTAAATCATTACCAACTAAATATGAATTTTCATCATGTTGGCTAGCAACAGAACTCATTGCTGGGTTATAAATGCTATCAAAAGAAAGCCCCATTTCATGAAATTTTGAAATGTCGCGCTGTTTGCTTGGCCTTCCGCGGTTATCCTTTTTAAGCTCTGGTAAAGTTTTACCGGTGATAATAGCCGTTATTTTTTCAATAAGCTCTGGCTTTTTAAGAGTTGATGGAGCTCTAACACCAATTGAAGCACCAAGCGCTCTTAATTCTTGAATGTTAATAAGGTTTAGGTTAGCCTGACTTGTTATATCTAATTCCACTCCACTTCTCCTCTTAGGTTATTCTACCATTAATTTCTAATATTTTCAAATATTTTCTTATATTTTATCATAAAATATTCAAATTCTTTAAAATTTCGACAATCTTTGATTTATAGGTTATCGCGTTTGTGCCAGTATTTTCCGCGCCTATAAAGCATAATGGCGGATAAACAACACACCACCAATTATCCCCAACGCCTTGCCCTAATTCAACAATTAAAGCGTCATAAACTCCCTCGTCTAAAACTAAATCATTATAAGCGCGCGTTGGGAAATATTCATCATTAATTTTAGAATGAGCGCCATAATAAAAACCATTTTCTTTCAAAACCCTATCAGCAACGCTATCAATTTTTGATAAATTTTTTGCAATTGCATTATGAGCGTCTCTGACTGTGGAGCACTCACTTATTATTGGCGTAAGGTAATCAACAACGGCATTTTTAACCTTTAATTTTACTTCCTGGTCAGCGCTTGAATTTGAATTTGCCCTAATATGAATTCTAACGTAAGCCTCTTTTCTAATTGCCGAAGCGTTAGAGTTTTTGGGAACAACGACAAACATAACACTAACAATTAAAATGATAAAACCTAAAACAACAATAAACTTTTTCATAAAAACCTCATTAATATTATTTCCGCAATTTTAGGTTTAAAAAATGAAAAAAGTGCCGAAATTTTTAAATTTTCAGCACTTTTTGGCGTTTATTCTTCAAAGTTTGCAGTTTTGGGGAAATAAACAAAAACCTTATCTCCCTTGGCTAGAGAGTCTGTGTTTTCATTTTGACTAGCAACAACACTAGGATTAACTTTAAGGGCCCTGCAAACGTCAAACAGCGTTTCATTCTCTTTAACGACATACATTTTCATATCGCTTTCATCAACAATTTCGCTAATTTCTTCAAGGTTTGAAACATAATTTAGGTTAGTTTCTTTAACGCTTGAAACTTGGCTAGCAAAAACATAATTTATTTCAAGTTCTTTACCGCCCCTATTATGATAACTAGAAACGATAGCTTGGGCGTTTTCTTTGACTTCGCCTGAAATTATAACCGGCACATTTTCATTAATGCTAATAATATTGCCCTCTCTATCTTTAAGTGAAACGATAGTTAAAACAACTCCTTCATTATTCCCTGAAAGATAAGTTTGGCAAGCATTAACTGAAACAATTTCATCAAATTCTGGGTAGTTTTCAATATTAATTACGCTGTCAGCATATTGGTTTTTTGATGGCTCACTAAAATAACTATTAACGCAGTCAGCGGTTAAAACAGTGTTTGTTTCGCTAACAGTGCTAAACGCGTCAATAACCTGGGTTATCGTTTTTTCTTGATAACAATAACTAATTGCATTAAAACTTGCTATAAGGCTAATATTTGTCTCATTTTCTGCGTTTTCGTTTGAGTTTATTGTTGCGCTTAAATTTGATAGATATAAACTAACATTAGCGTTATCATCAGGCGTCGCTCCGCTAATTGCCAATTCTTGTTTAAACGGAATCTCTTTAACTGAAGTTGTTAAATCGTCGCCTGTTTTATAAGTTAACTTAACGTTTAAAACTCCACTAGCAACAACCATATTTTCTTCGCTAGAAACTTCTAAAACATTAACAATACCGCTAGCCAAAACAACTTCTTCAATAACTTTTGGCTCTTTGATCTCCTCAGTTAAAGTAAATTCCTCGCTTGAAGCGCAAGAAAGGTTTAAAATGGTTTTGTCTTCGGTTTTTGTTACAACATTATCATCATTATCACTAATTTGACAAATATTTGTTTCTTGCTGGCCAAAACAATCAACTTTAACATTAAAACTAACCCTTGCTTCATTTTCAACAATTGTTAAACTGCTGTCATTAACCATTGGGCTAAGCCAAATGTCTGTTAAATTGCCCTTTTCAAAACTTGAAGCAAACTCAACATTTTCTCTTGCTCCGCTAACCTCATTATCAGCGCTTAAAAACATAACGCTAACGCAAGCATTTCCTGAAAAATTAACAACATCGCCTACTTCTTCAACGCTTGTTATTCTTGGTGTAACCTGGTAGCCCATGATCTGCTTTGGTGAACCAACCGAAGCCAAAACCTTATCTTTTACATTAACTTGGCAGGCCTCAACCTTCTTTTGAACTCTAAAATTGGTTTCTGTTTGTGAAAACGCCATAATCTTCCCTCCATACCCGTTTTTAGAATTCTATGCTAAAAAGTTTTGATTATGACGATTATTAAAAATTATTTGTTTCTTGTTACTTTAACCTGACCGCACAAAACTTCATTATATGAAAAACTTAAATAGTCTTGAGCGATTGGGTTATCAATTTTAACTGTAAAAAGATTAGGATAAATACTTTCAATAATTCCGGTATATTTTTGAATGCGCTTTCGGCCTTTGGTTACGTTCATTTTAACGCTTTCGCCCTTCATACTCTTAATTTGCTCGGCAATATCATTTAAGTTTATTGAATTTTTTCTCATAAATTCACCTCACAAAAATTTTTGCCAAACAATAACTTTTTAAACAAAAAAAGAAAACCCTAATTAAAGAGTTTTCTTAAAAATCAATTATTCGTCGTCCTCGTCATCGTCAAGTTTGTCGTCATCTTCGTCGTCAAGCTCGTCATCATCAAAATCGTCTGGGTTAACATATTCAAAGTCGTCGTCATCTTGGATAGACTCACCAAATGAATCGTCATCATCTTCGTCGTCGTCTTCGTCATCAAAGTCATCTTCGTCATCACCAAGTTCGCTAAGGCTTATAATTTCAACGTCATCATCTTCTGGTTTAAGGTCGTCAATTGAAGTTGTTTCTTCGCCACCTTCTTCATCACCATCAGAACCAAGTTTTGAATCGTCGCGCTCATCAACAATATC
>JAFZXQ010000061.1 GCA_017616705.1 Clostridia bacterium
GTTCCACGGCCGGCCATGTTAGTTGCAATAGTAACAGAACCAAGCCTTCCCGCTTGGGCAATGATTTCCGCTTCTTTAGCATGGTTTTTAGCGTTTAAAACGTTATGCTTAATTCCGGCTTTTCTAAACGCCTTGCTTAACTCTTCACTCTTTTCAACGGTAAGCGTTCCGACTAGAACGGGTTGCCCAACATTATAACTAGATTGAACTTCTTCAACAATTCCTCTAATTTTAGCGTCGTGACTAAAATAAAATTTATCATTTTTATCAATTCTTATAACAGGTTTATTTGTTGGAATAACAACAACGTCAAGCCCATAAATTGTTTTAAATTCGCTTTCTTCTGTTTTAGCAGTTCCTGTCATACCGCTAAGTTTTGAATACATTTTAAACAAGTTTTGAAGCGTTATTGTTGCAATTGTTTTGTTTTCAGCATTAACCTTAACATTTTCTTTTGCTTCAATTGCTTGGTGAAGTCCATCACTATATCTTCTTCCAAGCATAATTCGCCCTGTAAATTCATCAACAATTAAAACTTCACCATCTTTAACGATATAGTCTCTGTCTCGCTTCATCATAAACCTAGCGCGAATTGCGTTATTAATATTATGGTTTATTGAAGTGTTGTCAATATCAGCAAGGCTGTCAATCTTATAATATCTTTCAGCCTTTTCAATTCCTGTTTCAGTTAAATGAATAGTCTTTTTCTTTTCATCAATGCTAACATCATCATCTTTAAGCGTTTTAGCAAACCTGCAAGCAGTTAAATAAACTTCGCTATTATCCCCGCTTGGCCCACTAATAATTAAAGGTGTTCTCGCTTCATCAATTAAAATGCTATCAACTTCGTCAACAATTGCAAAATTAAGCCCACGAGTCATTCTGTCAGTTTCTCTAACAACCATGTTATCTCTAAGATAATCAAAGCCAAACTCACTGTTTGTTCCGTAAATAATATCACAAGCATAAGCTTTGCGTTTGCTTTCTTCACTTTGACCAGAATAAATAAACCCAACGCTTATTCCTAAAAACTCGTGAATTTTACCCATCATCTCGCTTTGATATTTAGCAAGATATTCGTTAACTGTTACAACGTGAACATTTTTACCAGTTAAAGCATTAAGGTAAGAAGGCATAACGGCAACAAGCGTTTTACCTTCACCAGTTTTCATTTCAGCAATACGCCCTTGGTGTAAAACAATAGCACCAAGAAATTGAACGTAATAAGGTTTTAATTTTAAAACTCTAAAAGCAGCCTCGCCTGCAACAGCGTAAGCATCTGGTAAAATATCATCAAGGGTTTCCCCATTAGCTAATCTATCTTTTAAAACTTGAGTTTGCCCTTTGAGTTCGTCATCACTCATCGCTTTATATTTCTCATCAAGAGCAACAATTTTATCAGCAATCTTTTTTAACTTTTTAATATTTTTATTGTTATCATAGTTTGCCAAAAATGAAAATAAGCCCATAAATATATCTCCGTATATTAATTTTATATAAAAAGTGGCAAAAAGTCCACATTTTTTATGGACTTTTTAACAATTTTAACGTAAGTTTTGTCAATAAAACCCTTAAATTATAGCAATAATTAGTCTTCAAGTTTAACTGTTTTTGCAAAGGTGAAAGCAATAATCTTTTCAGGCCTTAACTTTTTAACAACAAGTGAACATTCATTTAGCGTTGTTCCCGTTGTAAAAACGTCGTCAATTAAGATAATAGTTTTACCTTTTAAATTAATTTTTTCTTTAATCTTAAAGGCGTCTTTTAAGTTTTCAAATCTTTCCTTCATTGAAAGAAGTGATTGTTTTGGTGTTTCTTTAACTTTAACAAGCAAGTCAACACAAGGAATGTTTAATTCTTTTGAAATCAATTCAGCTAAAACTTGTGATTGGTTAAATCCCCTATCTTTAAAACGCTCCTCGCCAAGCGGAACAAAAGTTATATAATCGGCTTTAATTTTTCTCTCTTTAAAATATTTTACCATTAAATTAGCAATTGTTTCACCAACATAATAATTACCATCAAACTTAAACGACTTTATTAAATAGGCACTAAGTTCGTTATAGTCACAAACTGAAATAGCAAAGTCAAAATTATAATGAGTTGTTTTACACCTTTCGCAAACGAGTTCTTCTTCCTTTATGTTTGTTCCACAAAACTTGCAAGTTTTTCCATTATGAAAAACCAATTTTGATAAACAATCATTACAAAGCCTAAGGCTATTATCCTTTAATTCAATTCCACACCCATCACAAGAAAACCCAGGATAAAAGGTTTCAAAAATCGTTATTTTAAGCTTATTAAATTGTTCTTTAACTTTATCTTTCACTTCACTAATTATGATAACAAAGCATAGTTTAATAGTCAATATTTTTCTAAATAACACCACCTAAAAAATTGCAAAAATTCACCATTTATGATAAACTATTTATGTATGAAAATTTATGGCATTGAAAAACTAAGCATGGTCGATTTTGATGGTGAATTATGTTGCACCCTTTTTACTGCTGGCTGTAATCTTAGATGCCCATATTGCCATAATTCAAGCCTCGTTATCGGTAAAAATATTTTTGAAATAAAACAAAGTGAAATTTTTGAATATCTTAATAAAAGAAAAAATTTGCTAACCGCTATTTGCGTTTCTGGCGGTGAGCCAACGCTTAATCCTGACCTTAAAGAATATTTAAAATGGTTAAGGCAATTTGGGTTAAAGTTAAAACTTGATTCTAACGGCTCAAATTTTAAATTATTAAAAGAGATCATTGATGAAAAACTTGTTGACTATATCGCTATGGACGTTAAAGCAACTCCACAAAGTTATTTAGATAACTTTTCAGCAAATGATGAAATACTTTCAAACATTAAGCAAAGTATTGATTACCTTAAACTTAACAAAGTTGACTATGAATTTAGGTGCACGATAACTAGCGAATTAACTGATTCAAAGATTATTGACCAAATGGGTCAATGGGTTCAAGGCGCAAAAAGATTCTTCTTACAAACTTTTAAAGATGTTGGAACTAACCTTGAAGAAGGATATCACGCCGTTTCTTATGAAAAAATGCAAGAATACGCTGAAATTATGCAAAAATATGCCGATTTTGTTAAAATTCGCGGATAATTTTGCGGTTTTTAATTAAAAAACAATAAAAGCTCACCACTTTTGGTGAGCTTTTTTGCAAAAACCAATAAAA
>JAFZXQ010000062.1 GCA_017616705.1 Clostridia bacterium
CCTCTTGCGCTTCCCGTTATAACAACTGTTTTCATTTTACCCTCCAACTTATCTACTTTTTAACAATTTAACAAAAATTTGTCAACTAAATTTAAATTGCATCTTATTTTATTTGTCATTATTATTTTTATATAGTAAAATAAAATCAATAAATGTGGCAACAATTTACTTATAAGGAGGGAAAATATGAGTAAAATGAGAGTAGTCCAAATTGGTTGTGGGAAAATGAGTGTTTATACCATGCGCTATGTTCTTGAAAAAGGTGGCGAACTTGTTGGGGCATATGATATTAACCCAAAAGTTATTGGTAAAGACATTTCAAAAATTATTAAATGTAAACAACCACTAGGAGTTGTTGTTGAAGACGTTAAAACGCTTGAAGCAACTCTTAAAAAACATAAAGCACATGTTGCAATTATTAAAACTATGAGCTTAATGAGTGACCTTTACACACTCTTTGAAATCTGCGCTAAATGTTGAGTTAACGCAATTTCAACTTGTGAGGAAGCATTCTATCCTTGGAATAGTGCTGAAAAATTAACAAAGAAACTTGATAAACTTGCTAAAGAAAATGGTGTTACGCTTTGCGGAAGTGGTTACCAAGACTTTGCTTGGGGCAACCTTATTTCTTCAATGGCAGGAGCAACCCACAAAATTAAAAAGATTGTTGGTAAATCAAGTTATAACGTTGAAGATTATGGTATTGCGCTTGCTGAAGTTCATGGCGCTGGTCTATCTTTAAAAGAGTTTGAAAAAACAATCGTTCCTGCTAACAGGGTTGACGATAAACTAGCAGCAGAACTTATTAAAAAAGGCGAGTTCTTGCCTAGCTATATGTGGACTGTTAACGGCTGGCTTTGTTCTCAACTTGGCCTTCACGTTACTAGCCAAACTCAAACTTGTGTTCCACACACTTATAAAACTGACCTTAAATCTTCAACCTTAGGAATGGTTATTCCTAAAGGCTATGCAACTGGTATGAGCGCAATTGTAACAACTAAAACCCAAGAAGGAATTGAAATTGTTAGCGAATGTATCGGTAAGGTTTATGGCCCAGATGAATGTGATATGAACGAATGGACTGTTGTTGGTGAGCCAACAACAACTTGCACAATGATGAAACCTGACACTGTTGGAATGACTTGTGCAACAATTGTTAACCGTCTTCCTGACGTTATCAAAGCTCCTGCAGGATTCTATACAACTGAAAAGATGGATAGAAGCCATTATCATATTGCTTTCTAATTTGAATAAATTTTTGAATTAAGCATAAAATAATTATAGGCAAATAACGTTTCTAAATTGCCTACAAAAAAAGACGCATAACGCGTCTTTTTTAATTTCTTTTAAACCTTTTCACAAATATTTCTTTCTTCGTCGTAAATCATTCCGTGATAAGGGCGTTTGTCAAATTCAGTATAATATTCAATTCCCCTTCTTGTTTGCTTTTCACGTAATGGATACCCTTCTTCTGTAAACATTTGTGGGTCATTATCATATTCATCTTCTTCGTCTTTTTCGGCTTCAACATAAACTTTATTACTAAACTTCTCTTCAGCATTTTCACGAGTTTGTGAAGTTGGAGCTTTCATCTTATTCTCTTTAACTCTTTCTCTTGCCGCTTTCTTTGCCGCTATCTCATTGTCGTGAGCAATAACTTCTGCCCTAACTTCATCTTCAAAATTAAAATTTGGCCCAATTTTTGTTCCATATTTATCGCTTAAATATCTTATTAAAGCAGCCTTCCCATCTTCAAGATTTTCAAGAGATAAAACTTTATCTTTTTCATATGAAATATAACAAGCAATTTTGCTTCGATCAACCCCAGAAGCCGCTCTTGCAAGACAAGAATAAATATCTCTTCCTTGTGAAAGCCCATTAACTATGTTTCCTATATATTTATTGTATTCATATAATGCGGCAGGCTCTAATAACATATAAATCTTGTCAACATATTCCCCACCTAAAAACTCTCTACAAATATCTGCAAAATAAAAATTTAAATCAGTGCTTGCCTGTCTACAAAGAAACCTTCTTATATGAGCATTTCCCTTTCTTATGGTTTTTCTTAAAAAGACTTCACCATAATATAAATCATCATATTTCTTTCCCATAAAACACCTCTATATTATTTTACCATAAATCAAGGCCTAAATCAATACCTTACCAAAATTAATAGATTTTTTCATTAATTTTAAAATTTTATTGACAAATGCTTTTTAATTTGATATATTAATTGAGCATTTGACTTGGGGGATTAGCTCAGCTGGCTAGAGCGCCTGCCTTGCAAGCAGGAGGTCATCGGTTCGATTCCGATATTCTCCACCAATAATATAGGGACATAGCTCAGCTGGTTAGGCTCCACCGTGAAGCCGAGCGAAGCGAACGCCACGAAGCGTAGCGTAGTATAAGTGGGGGTTCCCCCACCAATACAGATAAATTAACCAGCATAATATAGGGACATAGCTCAGCTGGTTAGAGCACCACCCTGATAAGGTGGGGGTCGGTGTCGGCCCAAAGCCTTCGAAGTGAAGCTGGCAGGTTTGTGCTGTCACACTGCACCGAGTCCACTCATTCCAACCAAAAGAGATTGAGTTTTCAATCTTTTTTTATTGGGAAATAGAAATTA
>JAFZXQ010000063.1 GCA_017616705.1 Clostridia bacterium
GAAGGTTTGTTGCTAAATCACATGATAATAGAATATGTTTGGGTAGTTCTATTGATAAGTTTATTGATTTTATGTTAAGAGAATATATTTATTCAATGAATACGAATGAACGAGAAAGTTTTTATCATGATTATGGTTTTTTCGTTGATGCGGTTTTTGACAAAAATGGTTTAAAGGATGAAATTGATGAGTCGCTTTTTGAAATTAACCGACATCTTTATAGAGAAAATGTTTTTGGTCAAGAATTAAGAAAGTAAAATATGGCTTCGGCCATATTTTTTTATTCCAAAAAACTGATAGTAAACATAAAATAAAGTATGAATATTTATGGCAAAAGAATTCACTTTATTGGCATTGGTGGAATCAGTTTAAGTTGTTTAGCTAAGATCAGTTTAAGTAAGGGGGCTATTGTTTCTGGCTCAGATATTTCAATTAATGAAGAAACTAAAACGCTAGAAAGTTTGGGCGTTAAAATATTTTATAAACATGAAGAAGGTAACGTTTTAGGGGTTGACATTGTTGTTTATTCAAGCGCAATAAAAGAAGATAATGTTGAACTTCAAAAAGCGCAAAAGTTAGGGTTAACAATACTAAAAAGAGCAGAATTTTTAGCAAAAATTGCTGGAGAATATAAAACAACAATAGCAATTAGCGGAAGCCATGGCAAAACAACGACAACGGCAATGGTTGCTAATCTTCTAATTTTGGCGGGGCTTAATCCAACTGTTCATTTGGGCGGAGAATATAGTAAGATAGGTGGAAACACGTTGATTGGCGGAAATGATTATTTCGTTACTGAGGCTTGCGAATATAAAGACAATTTTTTATATTTATCTCCGCAAATTAGTGTTTGTTTAAACGTTTGCGCTGATCATCTTGACTATTTTAAAAATCTGCAAAATTTAAGATGCTCATTTAAAAAATTTATAAATTTAAATAAAAATGGCGTTGTTATATGTAATGCCGATGACGATTTTTTAGCTAACCTTAATAGCAATTTGACTTTTTCAATGGAAAACAGGGGTGATGTTTGTGCTGTTAATATTTATGAATATACCGCTGGGAAATTTGCTTTTGATGTAATTTGTGATGGGGCAACGCTAGGGAATATAAAACTTAATGTTTATGGCAAACATAATATTTTTAACGCACTTGCAACAATTTGCGTTGGAAACGCGCTTAATATTGACTTTAATATTATAAAAAATAGTCTAGAAGAGTTTAGTGGCGTTGATAGGCGCTTTCAAGAGGTTGGCGAGATTAATGGCGCTAAGATAATTATAGACTATGCCCATCATCCTGATGAGATCAAATCTAGCATTTTTAGCGCAAAAATGATAGCAAAAAATAAAGTAATTGCAGTTTTTCAACCGCATACTTATACAAGAACGCAGAGTTTTATGGGTGAGTTTGCTAAAAGTTTAAGCCTTGCTGATAGGGTTGGGGTTTATAAAATATACCCCGCAAGAGAAGAAAAAATCGAAGGTGTGTCAAACATAACACTTTCAAATGAGGTTAATAAAATTAAAAAAATTAGTTCATATTTAAACGATTATGTTGAACTAATTGCGTTTATTAATAGTAAGTGTAAAAAAGGAAATGTTGTTTTAATTTTAGGCGCTGGTGATTATGTTAGCGTTGTTAAAGAACTAAAATTTGACCAAAAAGCATAATTTTTGTTTTTAGTAAAAAACTATTTATGAGGCGAGTTTATGTTGTTTATTCCAAAAAACTATGACATTTCAGAATACATGAGAGAAGGGAGCATTGATACTTACGTTTTTTGTGCCCCTGAAACCATTTAAAAAAAATCGTAAAACACTTGACAATTATGCGTTTTTAGGCTAAAATTAACGAGCAATTAGATTTGGAGGACGCATTATGAAAGAGAATATTCATCCAGATTATCATAAAGTTACAGTTAAATGTGCGTGTGGTAACGAATTTGAAACTGGCTCAACTAAGAGCGGAGACGTTATTAAAGTTGATATTTGCTCAAATTGTCACCCTTACTTTACAGGGGCTCAAAAGATTGTTGATGCTGGCGGAAGAGTTGATAAATTTAAGAAACGTTACGGCAACAACTAGCTTATAACTGCAGGCTTAGCCTGCTTATTTTCGTGTGGTTTTTTCTACACGAATTTTTTTTAAAATTATGAAATTAAGAGATTTAACAAGGTTAATTAAAAAAGATTTTGCTACTCACGGAATTGATGATGTTAGTGAGGCAGAGTTTTTAGTTGCTGTTTGTTTAAATAAGAAAAGAAATGACGTTTATTCTAATGACGATTTAACAAAAAAGCAAGAAAGGTTGGCGCTTAAATGGGCAAAAAAGAGAATAAAGGGAATTCCATTATCTGAAATTTCACATAAACAAAACTTTTATGGAAGAGATTTCTTTGTTAATAAAAACTGCTTAACGCCAAGGCCAGAAACTGAAGAACTTGTTTTGCTTGTTAGCAAAAACGAAAAAGATAAAAGTGTTTTAGATTTATGTTCGGGAAGCGGCGCAATTGCAATAACGCTTAACCTTGAATTTGGATTTAATTGTTTTGCAAGTGACGTTAGCGCTAAAGCCTTGAAAGTTGCTAAGATTAACGCTAAAAAACTTGGGGCAAATGTTGGGTTTGTTAAGTCTAACTTATTTAAAAGAATAAACCAAAAATATGATATTATCGTTTCAAACC
>JAFZXQ010000064.1 GCA_017616705.1 Clostridia bacterium
ATTAATATTAATATCTTTATAAATAACTTGAAGGTCATTATAAATTTTTTCAGCCCAGTTTCCATAATAAAGAACATCTTGCGCAACGTCTTTATAAAGAAGAATATTTTCGCCGTTAAAACTAATCATTTGGTTGCTTGTTTCATTATAAGTTACTCTTAAAGGTTCATAAAGCTCTGCCCTTCCAAAATCATCAGTTTTAAGCTTAACATAAATTCCATTATTTTTATTAAGGCATTCAACAAAAACAACGTCCTCGCCGGCTCCACTTGCCTTATATGCTTCAATAACAGCGCCGTTTGACATATAGTATTGAGTTGATAAAACGCTATCATTAATTGTGAAATAAGAATAAACTTGACCGTCTTTGGTTTCAGTTTGTTCATTACCTAGTTCATAATAACAACCATTGATTAAAACGGCGTTAACTGCTGAATATTCGGTATATTTACCAAGTGAAGTATCAAATTTATATCTCTTTATTTTTACAGCATCAAAATCTTCAATTCCATTAGCTAATTCTGAAATTAAATAGCCATCAAACGTGTTATACTCAAGATCACGATAATATTGATATAAAATAAACTGGTCAAGAGGCGTTGGGGTTGTTGCATAATTTGTTGAAAGTTGAATTCGAACTTTCTTTGTTTTATAACTAACCATTTGAGCGTTATTATCATCTCTTTCAAGCATCTTAAATTGATAATCGCTATATTCATCAGCGCTTAAAACTTGTTTAATTGTTTTTAACGCTGCCTGAATTGGAGAATCAAAGTCAAACTCGTTGGCTTGATAATAAACAGTATAAGTTTTCTCTTCCCCAATTTGCCCGCTAACATTGTTATAAGTTATATTAATAGAATTACTCTCTCGGTTATAAACGGCTTCATCAACATAGCGCCAATCAATTTCTCTATCATCATAACTCTTTATATAGAAAGTTAAGTTGTTTGCTAAAGCATAGTCAATAAAATCAGCCATAGCATAATATTGTTCAGGCGTGCAAACAAACTTTTCAAACCCTGAATAATTTGAGCGGTTGAAAATAACATTGTTTTTATAATAAACAGTGTCACTAAACGTATCAAATTTACTATATGCAAAGCGGTTATAAATCTCTTTTCCGCGCTCTTCAAACGAAGCGTAAATCTCGTTAAGTTGCTCCGTTGTGTAGTACCCTGCGCCAGCAAGGTCATACATTGTTGGGTCTTCAAAATCAACGAGAATTGGTATTCTTTGGCCATTATCGGCATAAGTTCGATAGTTATTTGCCGTATAAGTTGCAACGCTAACAACTGTTGAGCCAACAGTTGATGTTTTATTAACTCTAAGCGCATTTAAAACGCTGCCTAAAATTGCGTTTGTTAGGAAAACTCCGGCAAGCAAAATAACTGGGAAAAGAAGCATCGCAAAACCGCTTTTTAAAACACGCCTAAATATTCTTGATTTAGCATGCCCATCATCACTTCCAGCGGCAGCATTATACTCACTTCTAATAATTGCAGCAATTGAAAAAACAATTAAAATAACAATGCCAGCAATTAAAAGATTTCTGATTGCTGTTAAAACCGGCTTACTAAGCAAAAATCTAAATATTGGGTCAGCCGTTGACATTGGGTTTCCATCATTGCTAATTCCAATGATTTTATAACAAATCATTTGCATAAAATCAACAACGTTTAATGCAAACTTACAAATTAAGTAAATTAAGTCAAAAATCCAGTTAAAGATTTGAACTAACCACGATTTTAAAACATACCAAATTTGATCTAGCCAGCCCATTTCAACGGTTTTTCTAGTTTCTAAAACAAGAAAAGGAAGCAAACCATTAAATTTGCTTTCTTTTGATTTTATAAAACTAGAAAAACCTTTAAATTTCATTAATTAATCTTTTTTTGAGTCTTTTTTATCTTCAGGAGTTTCTTCTTCAGATTCTTTAGGCTCTTCTTCTCCTTCGTCTTCGCTATCAAGATAAACAACGTCGCTTTCGCCTGTTCTTAACTTTTGGAACATGTTTTCAACGTTTTTAGTAACAACAATTTCAATTCTTGTTCTTGAATAAGGCCCCGTCATGAAGAATGCATGGCCTAGTGGGTTACTAACGATAATATCTTGCTCACTTTCGGTTATTTGACCAGCATTTTGATAAAGCGCAATAAGGTCGTTAATATCATGAGGAGCAAGCGCAAAGATCATGCTATATTGACTTGCGTTAATAATCGCTTGGCTCTTTCTTGCGATATCAGGCGTTCCCGTAAAGTCCTTAAGGTTTTGCGTAATAACTATTTGCATACCGTTATATTTACGAATACGTTTTGCAAGCTGATACATAAAGTCAAGCGCAGTATCTTTTCTAGGATCAATGAAGACGTGCGCTTCGTCGATAACAACTATAATTCTTCTTGCATCAGGGTTACCGTTTCCTGGATAATATTTATCGTTAAAGTCTTTGTTTTTAATAATTTCGTTCATAAGCCAACGAACGATCAAAAGCATTTGCGCGTTTGCTATATCGTTGTTATTGTTAGCAAGAAGTGTTTGGAAGTTAAACACGATAAAGTTTTCGTCAGCAGTTATTGTTGAATAACCATTCCAAAGAAGGCTGTTTCGACCACCAGAAGCGAAACGGTTTAGATAAGTTTTAATTATCTTTAAGTTGTTTCTCATATAGTCATCACGTGCGTTTTCATATTGCTCACTAACATAGTCATAAAGGTCTTGCATTATTGGGAATTGTTCAGGCTTCATATCGGCTATATCAGTCGTATTAGTTATATTAAATTTGTCATATAATTCCTTAATACATTCGTTAAGCAATTCAAGCGCGTCTTTAGTAATACCATCAAGGATCATCTTAAAGAAGGCTTCAAGGAATTGAAGGTGGCTAGCAAGACTTACGTTTTGTCCTTCGCTATCTTCATCTTCAAGCCCTGTTATAACTTGAAGTGGGTTAATTCTTCCCTCTTTAGCAGAACCAACGTCGACAACCTTTCCTTGCAAGTTTCTCGCAAGTTTGTCATATTCTCGTTCTGGGTCAAGAACGAAGATTTTAGTGTTATCGCTGGCTAGATGAGTTAAAATTGCTTTTGTTGCATAACTCTTACCAGAACCAGATTTACCGATAATAACCATGTTTGAGTTAATTCTTTCTTTATCACGTTTAAAGAAGTCAATAAACACGGCTTCTGAATTATAACCTAAGAAGAATCCCTTAGGGTCTTGAACGGTATCACTAACAAATGGGAACATTGCGCCAAGTGTTGACGAGTTAATTCCCCTTTCAAATTTTCTAAGTGTGTTACGCTTTGAAATATTGCCGTTAATAAAGCATTCACGCTGCCTACCAAACATATCTGAATATCTAAAGCCACTCCTTAAAATTTGGGTTCTAACGGCCTTTTTAACGTCTTCTTTTGCTGTTATGAAGATGTTAGTATCAAAAAGCATTTCGTTACCTTGTTTTAACGAAACAAGCAACTCTCTTAATGTTTCAAGGTGAGTATATTTTTCAAGTTCGGTTGAAGCCTTACCTCTTTTTGCTGCTTGAATTTCCATTTCCATAATAGACTTATCAAGCCTTCTTTCTGCTTCCATTTGAGGAACAGGTTTCATTTTAACAACAACCTTTGTTCCGTCCATGCTAAAGAATGATCTTCCCCAAGCAAGAGGAACGGTTATTGGATAATCTGCTAAAAGATAAGTTGTATAGTTAGTGTCGTCAATTGTTTGTCTAAGCGTTCCGAAAGCAAGTTTTTCAGGCATAATCCAATCAAGATATTCTTTAGGATCAAGGTTTTCAACTTCACGCTCATCAAACTCACTAGTGTAAGTGTTTTTAAGGAAAACTGCAACTTCCTTTTGATTTAATAAATTACATGCTAAAACACCACTTGTTTCACCTTCAATGGTGTTAATAATCATGTTCATAGTGCTTTTAAGCGACTTTCTGTTATTTGAGAATAAAACCAAATAATAGTGGTTTTTAATAATATTATTTGAGCTATCAACATTGCTCGCAATAAGCGCATTAACACGCGCATCAATTATTTCAATTCTTGGAATTGCCTCACTTTCTTTA
>JAFZXQ010000002.1 GCA_017616705.1 Clostridia bacterium
GCAAATTGTTATTCCTGTAATATTTAAAACTTTTTGCAATTTTGGCTTATCAAATAATGATGATAAATTCGTACAAATAATGGAATCGCTTCAACAATTTTGTTCAGTGCTTGAAGTGATAAAAAATAGTTAAAATTTTAAGGTTATGAAATTTAAAAATTTTAGGCGTTATGGCGCCTATTTTTTTTGTTGAAAAAAATATAAAAATGTTCAATTTAAGTTTATTTTGTTTGGTTTTATTTTTAAAAAGTTATATATTATATATATAACTTGTATAATCACATATTGTGGGTTATAATAAAAATGAACAAAATATAAGGCGACGCAATTTTGAAAAAGTTTAAGATAATTTTGTTTTCAATATTGAGTGTTTTAATAGTAGCAATATTTGGTACTGAAGTTTTTGCCGCCGTTATTATGAACTTTACTTTAACTGCAAATGTTCAATATTATGCAACAGAAATCAGTGCTGAAATTTGGGCAACCAAAGCCTATAACCCATTAGGTGTTCAGGGAGACTCAACATATTTAACAATATCAGGCGGAAGTGGCGGAACTTATTCTAATGGGATTTATTCAATAACCGGCGCAGCAAATTCTTATGATAATATTTCAGCGAATGCTGGCTCAGCAGTTTTTTCTGATGTAACTGATGAATTTGAAATGTATGTTTTCATTAAGAACAATGGTGACAGAAACATTTTACCTGGTGTTACAGTTGATTGTTCTAATGAAGAAAACGTTACTCTTGATTTTGATTATTACTATTTTGATGTTTCAGTTAGTGGCCAAATTAACCCTTATACAACTAAGTCATCAAGCGCAACAGCAACAGCATTTATTAGCGCAATTGAAACAGAGATAACTAATAATAACTATTCTCCTTGGCAATTGAATTCATCAATTGACTATTCTGATGTTTTATGTATTAGAATTTTAGTTACTATTAGTTCATCTGCAACTAGTGATATCAATTCAACTTTTGATATTCATATTGGCTTTATGGCTGACGTTCAATATACTTCAAACAATATTTTAAGCGTATATCAAACGTTAAACTCATCAAGCACAAGTTGGACAAAATATGGTTATAACGCAATGCTTACTGCCCAGGCTACTAAGGTTGAAGATAATAGCTTGGCTAACCTTTATACTTATTTAAATGATGCTGATGAAAATGGTAACGCTAACATAACTTTTGGGCAAGATGACTATTCATCTTTTGCTCCTGTCTTTAGCAAGATTGATGTGGTTAATATTGATATTGCAACTGGTGAGATAATAGGGAAGCTGTCTGACCTTGATTATGAATTTGAATGGTTTGGGCGAAGCGTAACCCTTGAAGCCGGAACAGAACTTGCAAGCGGAAGAACTTTGGAAACTAATGAAACGTTTACGGTTGACGTTTATACTTATTACCCAACAATGTATATAAGAAGATGGGCTGTTGGGGATAGGCAATGGATTAGCGTTTCAGAGGAAGAATTTGTTGGCGCTGTTATGGTTCCTGAATTTTATACTGCAACGTTTGAAGACACAATCTTTAACCCTGATTATACAGTTGCTTATAACTCTTACGGAATTATTCCAAGAAGTTATGTAACTGAAAGATGTCCTCTTTCAGATGGTTCAGTTGCCCATATGCAATCGCACTATAGTTATGGAACTTATACTGGTTCAACAACTAACGTAAGTCAAGTTTTCTTATTGCAAATTTCTAATAACTTAAACCAAGCATGGGCTAACTCTGGGCTTGCTAGCCAATATAAAAAGGCGGTTGGTGTTCAGGGTGAAAACTGGGTTTCATTTATTCCTAACTTGCTCAGCATTATTAAATATGCAGATAACGATATGCAAACTAATGTTGGTAAAGGAAACGTTGAAAGTTATGATGCGCTTAAGAGCAAAAAGCTAACAGATTATAACGGAACGCAATTTAGTTTAGGAACGGGCGCAACTGCTTATATTGAATGTTTAATTGGTGGCGGAACGATTGGCGTTCACGCAACAGGAACATATACTAAAGCAACTTATGATAGCTCTAATCATTATCAAATGAGCGCAACGGGTTATAACAATGGTGGGCTTAACTATGGTTATAACAGCACATATACTTATGGAAATGATAAAACAGGGCTTTACACTCATCAGTTTTTAACTTATTCAGATGGTGAAAAAAGATCTTTACTTGATGGATATGTTGGGTCTAATGGCTATACTTCGGTTTTCTGCTTAGGAATGTGTAACACTTGGGGAAATCTTTGGGCATGGGTTTTCGGAACTGCATCTCTTTATGATGGAACAAATGTTTATGGTTATATAAACTTTGATAATTATGATTACAGCAACCCAACAACCTCATGGCAAACAGCAAACTCAACAACGGGTTATGTTGCTAATAACAATGATTTATTAAATAACCGAGGATATTCAAAATTAAGTTATTATCTTCCAAAGAGTAACACTTATTTCAGATATTTTGGAACTTCGCTTATTTCAAATAATCCGCTTGAAATGTTAGTTGGGTTGCCAACTAAGGCTTCTTCAACTGCTACTGAAAGTTCAGGACTTTGTGACTACTATTATTATGGAAACACAACGAGCAATTTATATGGATTTGCAAAAGGCGGGTCTGTTAACAACACAACTCGTGCGGGTCCGTTCTATTTCTCATGTGACCAACACTTAGGAATTTATCAACCAAGATATGGTTATCGGTCAATGTTGGTTTTATCGTCAAGTTAGGGGATAACAGTTTGAACATTCTGGTAAAAATGTCGGAGGGATAGTGGAAAATTTAGTTGTCATCTTACTAAATTTCTCGGGTTTGAAAATATAATAAAATTTGCAAATTTTATTAACAAAAAATTAAAGGAGAAAAAAATGGAAAACACACAAAAAAAATCTAAGAAAAAGCTTTGGATTGCGCTTGGATCACTTGCTATTGTTATGATCGTTGGATTAAGCATTACAGTTGGTGTTCTTGCTGCAACAACAGCTCAAGTTCAAAACACAATTACTGTTACTTATACCGCTCGTAAAGTTTCAGCAATCGTTTCTGGTAAATACCAAGTTTTGAACACAGCAGCAGTTGATTTCACAACTGGAGTAAATGATGATCAAGGAACTGCTACCATTGATGAAAGCAAGGAAATCGTGTTTACTGGTGCTGAATCTCAAAATACTGCTTCTGGTTCATTTGAAACTGTAAGCTCTATTAACCTTACTTCAACTAACAATAGCGTAACATTTACTTACGTTATTAAGAACACTTCAGAAACTCAAGATTTAACAGCTCAAGTAACACTTCCAACAGGAATTACTAACGTAACAGTTGGCTCAGGAGCTGCTGTTGACAACTCTGAAGCAGCTGTTTCAGTAACGCCTGGAACTAACCATGCAACTGATACTTTCACGGTTGCTCATGGCGCAACAGTTACTTACACTGTTACAGTTAGCATCACTAACTTAGCACTTGACGCAAGCTACACTGGAACATTCGTTTGGGATCTTTCATAGTTAAATAAAACCGGTTTTTAGTTCAAAGCCTTTCTATTAAAAGATGACTAATAGGAAGGCCTTGAACCAATTTGGTTTTAAGCCAGAATTGAAACTTGCTGGCAAATTAAGAAGTTTCAATAAAAGTCGACGCCCAGAAAGCAAGGGGAATTATGGAAAACATTAACGTTGTTGTTAAAGATGATGATAGTGTTGATAAACTATTGTCTAAAACAGCAAAAACGCTCCAAAAGAAATATTCAAAACAAAGGAAGATTAATGAAAGGTATTTGAAGACGAAAACACCTCTTCAAAAAACTGTTTCATTTTTTGCCAACCTTATTTGTGTTATTTTAACAATCTTTGCAGGATTGGTTTGTTTTTCTGGAATAAATAGCAAGATTCAAAAGGTTTGCCCAACTTTTGCGGGGTACACTAACATGGTTGTTGTTAGTGGAAGTATGATAGCAAGTGGATTCAAAGTTGGCGATTCTCTTGTTGTTAAAAGCGTTGACACCCATACGCTTCACGTTGATGATAAGATTGCATTTTATGTTTATGATCAAGACTATATGTCTTTTGACGTTAACACGTGTGTTAAAGTTAAAGAAGAAGATATCCCAGAAACTGTTTACACAACGTCTTTTGTTTCGTTATTAGGCATTCAGTCAGATGCAATTAAAGTTGCCGCTCAAAATAACGCGAAACTTGTTTTCCACCATATTCGTGCCGTTTATGAAGACGATAATGGCGTTAGATGGTTTAAAACTTATGGTTCGTCAAATATGAGTGACGACGTTTGGTATATTTCTGAAAATATGGTTGTTGGAAAATATGTTGATGGAGGAATCGCAACAATTTTCTCAAAACTTATTAAGGCAACAAACTCAAGGTTTGGTTTCTTAATTTTGTTAGTTCCTGTTTTGTTGCTAGCAGCGCTCATTGTTGTTGAAGCAATGAAAGACGTTCAACTTGCTAAACTAGAACTTGATTGTATTGAAGAAAAACGTAAAATAACTGATCCGATTTGTGTTAAAAACAATATTGGGTTTAACATGGATTCTAAAACTAAATATAAGGTTTTAGTTCAAGCGGAGCCTGATGAAATTAATCAATATATCAGTCTTCTTTGGAAGGATAATACTGTTCCTTCACTTATAAGGAAATATTATACTCGTAAAAACATTTTGCTTACTTATAACCGCAAGATGTTGCTTTTAAACCGCGAATGTCAAGAAATGTTTAAAAATGGCGAGAAACCAAATAAAGTTTCTAAATATTATCTAGAAAAGAAAGCGGCTTTGCAAGAAGAACAGGTTGAAAAAGAAAAGGCTTTAAGAGCATATATTAAGGCAAATAACTAATATTTGTTTTTGTTTTGCATTTTTTACTTACAGGGTAACACCTGTTTTTTTA
>JAFZXQ010000065.1 GCA_017616705.1 Clostridia bacterium
AATTATTGAATCACTCACATTTTGTTATGACGATAACATTGCCCATGAATTATTTGATAATTTATTAAAAGCAAACAACAAGAACGCTTTAAAATATAAAGCCTCTATTTTGAAAATGCTTTATATTGAAACTCAAATTGAACTAACACAGGAAGAACAACAAGAATTTGATAAAATCCTGGAGGAAGAAAGCGATAATTCTAAAAACATACTTTTAGAATCTTATAAAAAATCAGAATTTGAAAATTTTGAAAAGATATATGGAAGATATCTGCAGGAAGATGAAAAACAATTAACAAAATAAAAAAGCTCGCGTTAAGCGGGCGTTTTTTTATCCGGCAATTGAACTAATCTTTATATTTGTTGGGCTAATTTTAGTTTCGTCAACAACAATTGTTAAAATCTTTGCAACGTCGTTGCTTGTTAACCCATCAGATTTAACTATAATATTTAAACTTTCGCTTGACCCTGTAACAATTGCATCATCAAAACCAGCGGCTGAAATCAAACCTTCCAAAATAAGTTCCCTATCCATTTGAGCAACCAATGCTAATTTTTTATTTGTTGCAGTTGAAACATAATCTGCTGTTGAACCGATGCTAGTTATTATTGCGTCAAGATATTCAAGCTCAAGGTTTCGAGTATAATTTCTATCTTGCCTATAAGTTGCAAAAAAATCTGCTGAAACTGTTGGCGTGCTAGCAACGTTTGTTGATGAATTTAGCCTAATGTTAAGATATCCGGTAACAACCAATAAAACAACCATTCCTAAAATTATAAAAAACTTTTTCTTTTTAGTAAGCATCCCTTTCCCCTCCTTCATAAATAAAATTTTCATATTATTTCCCCTCTAATATTTGTATGCATGAAATAGGAACGTTTAGAACTAAACTAAGCGAGTTAGTTAAGTCTAAATTTATTTTTTGAGTTAAACCCTTAGCTACGATTAAAACGCCCAAAATTTCTGGGTATTTCTCACTTATTATGACGGGGGTTGTTTGGCTTGAGTTTTTAGAAAAAACAGTTGTTTCGCCGGTTTTTGTCGAATCAATATTTTTATCTGTTGCATAAACAATTTCAGGAGATGAGCCAACCGAAACGTAAACTTTAACATTATCAAGCCCTTTAATTGAACTGATAATATTGACAAGCCTTTCTTCAACAAAGGTTTGATATGATAAATTCGCCGTTTCATCTTTTGTTTGCTCGCTTGTTTTATTTGTTGAATTAAGTGAGGTTGTAAAAAGAGCAATAACAATTAAAAATAAAATGGCGCAAAGGCTAAACATTGCTTTCTTATTTAACTTAAATTTAGCCAACAATTCTTTTAGTTTTATCATAACTTTATCCCCCTTATAACGCTTGAAATTGAAAGCAAAATCATATAAATAATAGTTACTCTTATTCCAATTAAAACCATTTTTTTAATTTCATCTTTGCTTATTAAAACTTCAGCAACAGCGCTGATTAAACTTAAAACGCAAATTAACGAAATTACACCTTTCAAATTAGATAACATTTAAAACGCTGATTACTCCAAAAATTGTAAATAAATACATTAAACTTATTCCTATAACAATTGCTAAAAGCATCTTTAATGTTGCTGAAATTTTAGTTATAAAATTGCCAACAGTTGTTTCTTCAAAAACCTGTAAAACTCCAGCTAAAAGCTTAAATAAAAGCATTAAAACAACTAGTGAAATTATTGGGCCAATAACTGAAATAACCAATAAAATTTCGGCCCCAATTCCAATTGCATTTTTGATTAATATGCTTGCTATTTTAATGGTTGAAATTCCGTCACTAATATATCCGCCTAAATATGGAATATAGTTTTTTATCGTATATTTTGCTGCTTTAATTGAAAGGCTGTCAGTTATTGCGCTAACAAGACCTTGAGTTCCTAAAATAAATATAAAAACTGAACCTAAAATGCTGATTATTGCAACAAATAATGATTTTAAAAAGTCATAAAATTTTGATAGTTTGTTTTCGCCGCTAAAAGAATCACTAACGTTTAGAATTAAGCAAAACATAAAAACAGGAAACAAAACGCCAATAAAAACATTAGATATTATTTCAGTTAAGAAAACAACGCTTGGGCTTAAAACGCTAGCGGATGACGCGCCCCCTAAAACCGAAACGATTGAAATTAAAATTGGAAAAACAGCTTTCATCTGGCTAGTTAGACTCGTTATAAGGTTAAAGTTTGAGGTTATAACAATTCTAACTAGGTCAGCAATCAAGATTATACTTATTCCTATTGAAACAATCTTAAAAAGACGTTTTATCTCGCTTTTCTGCGGAATTAGAGCGCTAAAAATCGTAATTATTAGTAATACAAAAAGTAAAAATATCAATGGCCTTGCCATATCTCTAACGCTATCACTAACAACGTTAATTATTGAATTAATTAAGTTTTGTGGCGTTAAACTAATTTCGCCGTTAACTAGCTTTGAAACAAAGTCGCCAAACCCATTTTCAAAATATGGCGAATCAATTGTTAACTGGTCAAGCGCTGAAAAATCATAATCACTAAGAGCACTGCTAACGCTTTCGCTTAACTCCTCTTCAACAGATTCCCCTTCAGCAAAAGCAATTGAACCACTTGAAAAGAAAAGTGAAACAAAG
>JAFZXQ010000066.1 GCA_017616705.1 Clostridia bacterium
GAACATGAAACTTGCCGCGAAAGCATTGACAGATTTATACAAGGTTATAAACTATTAACAGGAAGAGCACAAAAATTTCATAAGATTCACAAAAAAGAGGAGAAAAAATAATGTTTAAAATAACAAGGGTTTCACCTTCAATAATAGCAAGCAATTGGCAGGATAAAAACGAGGTAATCAAAACGCTTAAAGAACTAGAAAAGTCAGGCGCTCATATGGTTCACCTTGACGTTATGGATGGTGTTTTTGTTAAAAATAAAACATTTGATTATAACTATATTGACTTTATTAAAAACAACACAAACCTTTTACTTGACGTTCATTTGATGGTTGCTAACCCTGAAAATGTTATTGATGAATATATTAAGGCTGGGGCAGACATTTTAACCGTTCATTATGAGGCAACAAAAGATCTTCAAAAAGTTCTTGAAAGAATTAAAGCAAAGGGAATTTTGGCCGGCGTTGCTATTAAACCAAAAACCTCAACAATGAAGTTAAAAGATATTCTTGCTTCTGGGCTTGTTGATGTTGTTGTTGTTATGGGCGTTGAACCTGGGGCAAGTGGCCAAGCCTTTATTCCAGGAAGCGCTGAAAAGGTTGCCGAAGTAAGAGAACTTGATAAAAACGTTTTCATTTCAATTGATGGTGGCGTTAACCTTAAAAATGCTAAAATATTAAAGAAATTTGGCGCTAACATTTTAGTTAGTGGCGCAACAATCTTTAATTCTAAAAATATGAAGAAAACAATAAAAGCCTTAAAGGGAAGAATTTTATTCAACGGGTTTAACTCTGAAGAGTAACAAAAAATTTTACTAGATAATAAAATGCAACAAAGGAGATAGGTTATGACCATTGTTGCAATTAAGGCCCCAAAGTTTTTAAGGGGATTTCTAAAGATGTTTAAGAAAAAAGAAAGTAGCCCAAGTTAGGCTACTTTTTTTGGCAAAAAAAACACCCAAATGGGTGATAAAAATTAGTTATCTTTTTTTGAACCTTTCATACATTTAGTGCAAAGATAAGCCCTGCTAACTTTGCCATTTTCATCACTAACTTCAACTTTGTGAAGGTTAGCATTCATAACCCTGTTAGTTTTGATATTAGAATGGCTAACAGTATGACCGCTCATTTTCCCTTTACCACAAACGCTACAAACTCTGCTCATAATATTCCTCCGATTTAAAATTACAAGTTAGTTTAGCACATATTTTTTCTAAAATCAACTGTTTTATAAAAATTCTTAGATAAAACCTTAATTAAAGGCAACAATTATCAAAAAGTGATTAAAAAATCTTGCCAAAAGGGAAAAATAAGTGTAAAATATTTATGAATTAAGTGAATGCTAGATTTTTTCTTAATTCAATGGAGTTTTATGTCTGTTAACACTGTTAATTCATATGGTAACATTTCTGTAACTGATGAGTCGATAGCTCTTGTTGTTGGGCACACGGCTCTTGATTGTTATGGCGTTGTTGACCTTGTTGCAAGAAAGTTTAGCGATGCAGTAAGCGAATTTTTTCGTGGCAAAAAACAGTCAAAAAGTAGAGGCGTTAAGATTTTAACTGTTGGCGATAGAATTCATATTGACCTTGATATTATTTTAAAGTATGGCGTTAGCATTAACGCTGTTGCTGAATCAGTTAGAAGGTCAGTTAAATATAATGTTGAACAATTTACTGGTATGATTGTTGATTCAATCAATATCAATGTTATTGGAGTAAAGGTATAGCACGTAAGAAACGGGTGTTTTTCTTTCGTGTTTTTCTTAGGAGAAATTAATTTATGAGTGGTAAAAGCATAACTGGCGCGCAATTTAGAAAAATGGTTATCTCAGGCGCCAACTATCTAGAGAATAACAAAGACTATGTTGACTCTCTTAACGTTTATCCCGTTCCTGATGGTGACACTGGAACTAACATGAGCTTAACAATGCGTTCTGCTATAAGAGAAGTTAATATGGTAACAACCAATAACCTTGATGATGTTGCTGATGCAGTAAGCAAAGGCGCATTAAAAGGGGCAAGGGGAAACTCAGGCGTTATTCTTTCACAAATATTAAAAGGCTTTTCTAGCGTTATCGTTAGTGAAAAAAATATAACAAGCAAATTATTTGCTAAAGCGCTTAAAGAAGGCGCAAACGTTGCTTATAAGGCCGTAACTGTTCCAAAAGAAGGAACAATCCTTACTGTTATTAGGGTTATGGCTGATGAGTCATTAAAAATTGCTAAAAAAGAAGACGATGTTGCTGAATTTTTAAAACAAACCATTGACGTTGGTGAAGAAGTTTTAAAAATGACTCCTGATCTTCTTCCTGTTCTTAAAAAAGCAGGTGTTGTTGACGCCGGCGGAAGAGGCTTGTTAGTTATTTTAAGTGGTTTCTTAAAAGTTTTAACTGGCGATGAAAGCGAGCTTAACCTTGAAGGCGACGTTGTTGGAACAGAAGGCCATGAAGAAAGCGTTGATTATAACGATCTTGCTGATATTGAATACGCATATTGCACTGAGTTCTTTATTATAAACATTAATAAGAAAACAACTGAAGCAGATATTGATATGCTTCGTGAGAAATTAATGGGAATTGGTGATAGCGTTATCTGCCTTGGTGACCTTAACCTTATTAAAGTTCATGTTCATACTAACGACCCAGGCGTTGCTATTAGTAATGCATTAAAACTTGGTGAAGTTAACGGCGTTAAGATTGAAAATATGCTTGAGCAAAACCGTCAACTTAAAAATCAAGCGCAACCAGAAGAGCTCAAACCAATTGGAACAGTTGCTATCTGCGTTGGTGAGGGAATGGTTAACTTATTTAACGATCTTAATGTTGATCACGTTATTGAAGGTGGCCAAACAATGAACCCAAGCGCTGAAGATATTGCAAGAGCCTGCGACCAAGTTAAAGCGGAAACAGTTTTCGTTTTCCCAAACAACAAAAATATTATTCCAGCAGCCGAGCTTGCTAACGATCTTTCTAAACGTAATATTGTTGTTATTCCAACAAGAAGCGTTCCAGAAGGAATTAGCGCAGCAATTCATCTTAACC
>JAFZXQ010000067.1 GCA_017616705.1 Clostridia bacterium
AACAAATATTATGATTATTCGTTTTTTCATAATAAACCCAAAACAAGATTAAGCGCTTTAACTAGAGTTGGCATAATAGTAACGAGAATCGAAATCTTGCCTGCTAAATAAATTTTTGCTCCCAAATAACTCAGTCCGTTATCAGCGCTGAGGCTTGCCCCAAACTCAGTTAGAAGACCAATCGCAACAACTTTAAAAACAGGTTTTAAATAATCTGAGGCGTTAAACCCTGAATAATTTATTGAGATTAAATTATCTAATAGCTCCTTTGCTGGCTCAATTATGCTAACTAAAATTATTAGCCCGCCAGCAACTGAGCAAATCAGCGCAAATTCAGGTTTATATTGTTTTAAAATTAAAGTTAAAACTATTGTTATTAAACTAATTCCAACTATCTTTATCATCACAAGCTAAAAATGGCTTTTATTGAAGAAAACAAATCCCCTATCATTGAAACAACCATCGCTAAAACCATAACTAACCCAGCAAGCGTTGCAACCATTGCTATCTCACTTTTTCCGTTATGGTTAAGAATTTGACTTATAACTGCTGTTAAAATTCCAATGCCTGCAATTTTTAAGATTATTTCAATGCCCATTTCTCCCCCTAAATTAAAATTATTGCAACAATTAGCCCTGCGCCTAATGTTAACTTTTCAATGAGTGGAATTTTTATTTTTGCTTCTTCGCCTGTTTGATTAACTTTATTTTTAACTAAACTTAAATAAAAATCTATTGACCTTATCGTTTCACTAACGTCAAAATTCTGTAATGATGAAACAAACTTAACAAATTCATCTTTTTCTTGATTTGTTAAATAACTTGGCAAAATATTTTTAACTTTGCTAGAAAGATTATTCTTAACGCTAATCAAAAAGTTTTTGAATTTAGTTTCGCAATCATAATTATCTATTAAAATTTCAAGGCGAGTTTTATAAAAACTTATGTTAGACTTAATGTAATTAAGAAAGTTATAAAGCGAAGCAAAAAAGGCTTTTCGCTCACGATATCGCGAGGCAATAAAAACGCCACTTAACCCAGAAAAAACAACAATTAAAACGCAAACAATTTCCATAAACCTAATAAATCAAATTTAAATTTTCATCATAAATTGCTTCATAAGTTCCTGGTCCGCTTTTATTAGATAAAACGATTATTCTTTCAAAACACTTTTCCTTAATTAAAAAATTACTCCAACTTTCGTTTTTTAATGAATCAAGGCTTGCTCCATGAATTGTTGCAATAATTTTAACGCCACTTCTCTTGCATTTGAGCGCACTCAAAGCATCTTTTTCACTAGCAAGTTCATCACAAATCAAAACGTCGGGAGCAAGCGACCTTATTCCATAACTAAAAGCATAATCTTTGGTTGTTTTAGAAATAATATCACTAGTTTTGCCAACTGATAAAGTTGCAACTCCGCCACTAACTGAAGCAATTTCCATTCTTTCGTCAGCAATTGTTACGTTATATGGCGTTTTGTCAGCAATATGGCGTGCTATATCCCTTAAAAAAGTAGTTTTGCCAGCGCCAGGAGGAGCAACAATTAATGTGCTCTTAATTCCGCCATTTAAAATAAAAGCAAGAGCAGTATGGGCGCAATTATCAATTTCATGAGGAATTCTTATCGCTAAACTAGTTACATTTTTTATAGTTTTAACAACTCCATCTTCACCTGTAACACATTCCCCTGCTATTCCTATTCTTATTCCATTTTCAATCGTTATAAACCCTGATTTAATCTGGTCAGAATAAGCGTAAAGGCTGTTTTTTGTTGCAACATTAAGAGTAAAATTTATGTCTTCAATTGAAGCAATAACTTGGTTGTTGTTATTAATTAAAAACCTATTTCTTCCTGCATAATTAATAACAACAGGAGAATCTCTTCTTAGTCTTATTTCATAAACGTTAGAAAAATTATAATTATTTTCAATTGCGCTTAAAATTCTTTCGCTCAAAATTTCCATAATTGCTCCTAAAAAAGTTTATTTAGGAAAATTTATTGTTATTCAAATTCAAAAAATAGGCTAAATTTCTTAATTTTTCGCAAAAAAAATCTCCGCAAATGCGGAGATAAATAATTTTGATTAAACACGGCTCATATATGTTCCAGTTCTAGTATCAATTCTGATTCTTTCGCCATTGTTAACAAATAATGGAACTTGAAGAGTTAAACCGGTTTCAAGTTTAGCAGGTTTATTTCCAGCCTTACTAGTATCACCTTGAATTCCTGGTTCGCATTCAACAATAGTAAGCTCAACAAAGTTTGGTGGCTCAACGCTAAATGCTTCGCCCTTATAGAACTTAACTGTTGCCATCATGTTTTCAGTAATGTAAAGAAGCGCATCTTCAACTTGGCTTTTGTTGAGTGGAACTTGTTCATAAGTTTCATTATCCATAAAGTAATAAAGGTCACCATCATTATAAAGATAAGTCATTTCCTTTGTTTCAATATGAGCTTTCTCAAATTTTTCAACAGGGTTAAAAGTTTTTTCAATAACTTGCCCAGTTACGATATTCTTTAATTTAGTTCTAACAAACGCAGCGCCTTTACCTGGTTTAACATGCAAGAAATCAACAACAATATAAATCTTGCCCTCCATTTCGAAAGTAACGCCTTTTCTTAAATCGCCAGCAGTAATCATAATTCCTCCAAAATCTTAAATTTACTAAGTTAGTATAACATACAAAATTCCATTTGAAAAGTATTTTTTTATATAAAATGTTATTTTATGCTAACAACTTTCATAGTCCTTTTTCATTTCAAGCGAGTCAATGGTTTGATTTCCGCTTGACTCACACATAATTCTAGCATCAATATTACATTTTTTAAGCGCTTTATTTAATAGTTTATAGTCAGGGCCAAACTTCTCTGGTGAGTTAAAATTAAGATGTTTTAATTCGCCTTTTTCACCATATTCAATTCTTGAAAAATGACCATGAATTGTTTTAGCGCGTTCGCCAAGCACATCTTCAAGTTCACTAAATATATCACAAAAAGCATCAACGCTATCAAGTTTACCCAATGTAAATGCATTAATATGTCCAAAATCAATTGTTGGCATAATATGAGGGTCAATCTTACACATTTCTGCAACTTCGCTAACCGTTCCGCATTGACCATGTTTACCCATTGTTTCAGGGCAAAGATATTTTCCATCTAGTAAATTAAGATCATTTAAAATTGGAATAAGCTGTTTAAGCCTTTTTAAAATTAAACTTTGAGCCTGGGCTCTCGTTTGCCCCATAAGAGCGCCAGGATGAAAAACCAATCTATCAGCGCCCATAGCATCCATAATTTTTAATGATGAAAT
>JAFZXQ010000068.1 GCA_017616705.1 Clostridia bacterium
TGATGATGAGGTTGTTGCAAGCGAAGATGTTGGTGATTATGTTCACGAAACAATTGAAAGAGTTAATATTGGTATTGCTTCTGAACTTATATATCATCTAGTTGATTCATTAGGTAAAAATGAAAATAAAGACGATGAAATTTTAATAGCAATTGATTGTTTATCAAGGGTTGGGTTTATGCCAAACATTGAAATCGCAACCCACGAAAACTTTGCGAAATATAATCTTTATGATTTATTTGATTTATCTAAGAAGCCTATTTTAAAAATAAGTGAAGAAACAGGAATTAGAATGACTGAGCTTCTGGATTATTATACTGAAGATAATTATCTTGGCAGAACTCAACAGGTTATTAGCGCAAACATTTACGCTGACACGTTTACTGATGAATATAGGCAACAGGTTGATCAAGCGCTTGAAGAATCAAGAATTGATGATGACCCTGATATTGAAGCGATTGAAAATGAATTAATGGCTTATTCAGGGGTTGGTGATGAAGAAGACGTTAGCGAAGACAAAGAAAGCAACGAAGAAGACGTTAAAGACGCTGAGACTGATGAAGAATTAGATGAAGAGTTTGATGATTCTGAATATGATGAAGATGCTGAAGACGATGACTTAGTTTTTGATCCATCAATCAGCGATTGTTTATTTGGTTATGAAAATCTTATTCAAATAAGAGATGGCAATGAAAAATATTTTGAAAAATTCCCAGTTCTTAAAGATTTAAAATCAAATGATATAATGTATAAAAAGTTTGTTGAAAGCGTTAATGATGCTGAAACCTATACTTTACTCAATGAACTTTGTTGCAAAAACCAAAAAGTTATTGATCAAAAAATGGCACTACTTGAAGATGATAATGAATTAAACTAATAATTAGCAGCTTATCTAGATTAGGTAAGCTGTTATTTTTTATCTTACTTAGCATATAATTTAATAAGATTATGAAGATATCAAAGCAAAATTTAATTGTTAATCTTTTATTATTTGTTATCGTCAGTTTTGCGTTAGTTTCAAGCATTGTTTTAAACCAAAATGAATTAACTGTTTATGCTAATGTTAATGTTACTGATGGGGTTTATTATGCTGGAAACACCAAAAGCAACAAAGTTTCATTAATGATTAATGTTTATTGGGGAACAGAATTTATTTTACCAATATTAGATGAACTTGATAAATATAACGCTAAATGCACCTTCTTTTTAGGTGGAATGTGGGCCAAAGATAATGAGGCTTTAATCAAAGAAATGTTGGCCAGAGGCCACGAACTTGGCAACCATGGTTATTATCACAAAAACCACGCAAATTTAGACTCTTCGGCTCAAAGAAACGAAATTTATAACACTAATCAATTAGTTAAAGAACTATGCGATTATGATATAAAACTATTTGCGCCTCCAAGCGGAAGTTATAATAAAACAACTGTTATGGTTGCTAGTGATTTAGGAATGAAAACTATTATGTGGACGCGTGACACGATTGATTGGCGAGATAAAGATGAAGTTCTGATTTATAGCAGGGCAATTAAGAATATGAAGGGCGGGGATTTAATTTTAGCGCATCCAACAGAAAAAACACTCGAAGCCTTACCAAAAATATTAAATTATATTTATTCAAATGGCTTTGTTGCTGATTGTGTTTCACAAACAATTTCTGAGTAAAAATTTGATAAAAAACGTAAAAATTCATTTAAACATTTTTTAAATGAATTTTTTTATGTTATAATTTTATTTGGATAAATATAAGGGGGCGTTTTTATGGGCGTTGTAACTTTTCCTAATGGAGTTAAACTTCAAGTTGAAGAAATGTCTGAATTAAATACTGCAACTGTTTGTGTTGACTTGCTTGGTGGCGTTCAAAGTGAGCCACAATTATATAACGGAATGTGCGAAATGATAGCAAGACTGTTGCTTTGTGGAACAAAAAAATATCCGACAAGAGCCGAGCTTTTGGAGCACGCTAAGGCTTTTGGGCTTAAAGTTAGCGTTGAAGCTAAAACTGAGTTTTTACAAATTAAAATTAATTGTTTAAGCAATAGGGTTAATTGGGCTATTGATTTTGCCCATGATATTTTATTTGAATCAAAATTTGATCAATCAGTTATTGATATGCTTAAAGTTCAAATGAAAGCTGAAGCAAAAATGGCAAGGCTCAACCCAACAACCATGCTTAACATTATTTCAAACCAAACGCTTTTTGCTAGAACGGGTTTAACTAATATTAACCAAGGTAATGTTAGATCAATAGAAAGAATAACCAAAGAAATGTTATTAGCGCAACTTGAAAGGTTTTTATGCCCTAAAAATATAGTTATTGCTGTTGGTGGGGAAGTTGATAGTGATAAGATAACTGAAAAAGTTGGGGAATTGTTTTATACTAACCTTGAAGACCCTAAATATCGTCAAATCAAGTTAGTTTCTCACGTTGAAAATTCTGATGGTTATATCAACATTAAAAAACGTAAACTCAATCAAGCGAGGGCAATGATATCTTTTCCTTCGTATTCTTTTAAAGATAATGAAAGTTTTGCAATTAAAATTGTTGGTTCACTGGCTTGTGAAAGAATTAAACAGGCTCTTGCTGATGAAAAATATTTTAAGAGTTTAAGCGAAGCAACATATTGTTTTGCTAATAATGGTAAGTTTTCATTAAATATTGCAGTTGATGATGATAATGCGCAAGAGTTTATTGAAAAGGTTTTAGAAGAGTTAAAGAATATTAAAGAGAATTCAGTTATAACTAAGACTAGTTTTAACGCCGAAAAGCAATCATTTATAACGAATTTTGTTTTACTTAATGAGCAAGAAGATAACCTTGTTGAAGCCTGTGCTAAAGAGCTTTTAATTAAGAAAAAACCATATAATTTAAACGAAAGATATGAAGTTTTGTCTGGCTTAACTTATGAAGATGCAATGAAATCATTTAAAAAGATTATTGACTTTTCAAAAATTAACATTGCATTTCTTGGCTCTGGAATTAATTTTGGATTTTTGGAAAAGTTTGTTGGTTAAAGGAGTTTATTTTGGGCAAGTTTCTTGATAGAAGGGCAAATAAGTCAAATAAAAACATTATCGCTGGCGTTCTGCTTATAGTTTTAGGCGCCTGCGGTTTGCTCTTTTCAATTTTATATCAAACATTTATCGGTAAGTTTTTAGTTGGGGTGCTTGGAATTTTAAGTTATCCAACTTTTTTGTTGGTTGCGGTTATAGGAATTGCAACTTTACTTAACCAAAGATTTAATTTTAGAACTAGGTCATTGGTTTATTTAACTCTTGATATAATTGCTTTATTCTGTGTTTTACATTCAATTTTTAGTTTGAAAAACTTTAGCGGATTTTCTGAGGCCGTTTCAAGCGCATATTATCTTACTTATGGAATGACTTTTGGTGGCGTTATTTTTGCAGTTTTAACAGGCGCAGTTGCTGCATTACTTGGCCAATTCGGAACAATAATTTTATTCTCAATTCTTTTCTGTATTTTAGTTGGGTTAACTATTGATGATGCTATTTATAATAAAAATAGAGAAAATTTAACAGCATCATCAAAACGTTTTGATAATTTTGAAAATGATGATTTATATAAACCGGTTGTAAAAAATAGCATTCAAGAAGAACCTGAAACTATTGAAACAATTGAGCCTGAAGAAAATAATGATGAGGAAGAAAACCCAGCTAAAACTATTCTTTTTGGCGCGGGGAATAATTACAATTCAGTTAACCAAGAAGATGATGAAAACGAGAATAAATCTGCTCATGATATTCTTTTTGGAAACAGAAAAAATCCAGATAATTTCTCATCAACTGACGAAGAAAGAAGAACTTGGATAAATAATAGTTCTAATCAACCAAGCCGCAACAACTATTCATATAACCGGGTAGATAACTATAATCAATATGATGAGGATAATGAAGAAGAGTCTAGGCAAAACGCAAGAAATGTTTTGTTTAATAGTAATCCTTATTCAGTTGATAATGATGAGCAAGAAGATGAAGATTACAGTGGGTTAAGATCAAGGGCTGGCTTTAGAAATAGAAGAGTTAGCCAAGAAGACGATGAAGATGAGCAATCTAATATTAGTTTTGTTAACCCTTATCAAAGCCAAGCTGAAGAAGATGAAGAAGAACAACCTAACGTTAGGCCTAGAAGTCGTTTTAGAACAGATTTAACCTCTAATTCTTATGAAAACGAGCAAAATATTGGTTCTAGGTTTAATCAAGGCGCTAGCAGGTTTGATAGAAGAATCTTTGGTCAACCTCAAGAACGTGTTGAACAAACTGAAATTGATGAGGTTAAAGTTCCTGAAAAACCAGCAAAACCTGTTATAAGAGACGTTAGATATAATCCGCCACCTGTAACATTACTCAAAGAAAGCAAGGATGATCCAAGCAAATACGCTAAAAACTATCAAGAAAACTCAAGAATTATTGAAGAGAAACTTGAAACGTTTAAGATTCCTGCTAAGGTTGTTAATGTTGTAAGGGGCCCAAGCGTTACTAGATATGAACTTGAAATGCCTTCAGGAATTCCCGTTAAAAACGTTTTAAGATATGATAGTGACCTTTCAATGGCCTTAAAATGTAAACAAACAATAAGAATTGAGGCTCCAATTCCTGGTAAAAACGCAATTGGTATTGAAACGCCTAATGACCCTCGAAGCACGGTTACTTTACGTGAACTTATTGAAAGTAAAGAATTTTCTAGTTCTAGTATGGCGCTTCCTATTGCTATTGGTAAAAACATTAGCGGTGAAGTTGTAGTTAAAAACCTTGCAAAACTTGTTCACGTTTTGGTTGCGGGTTCAACAGGATCTGGTAAAAGTGTGTTCCTTCATAGCGTTATAATGAGCCTTATGTTTAAGCTTTCTCCTAGTGAACTTAGGTTTATTATGGTTGACCCTAAGAGAGTTGAGTTTAATAGATATAAGGGAATGCCTCACATGATGTTAAGCGACGTCGTTAGTGACCCAGCAAAAGCCGTTAAAGCGCTTAGTTGGGCGGTTAGCGAGATGGAAAGAAGATATCAAGTTCTTGAAGAACATAAATGCCGTGATCTTGCTTCATTTAACCAATGTGATGCAGTTAAAAATGGCGAAATTAAGAAAATGCCATATCTTGTTATTATCGTTGATGAGCTTGCTGAACTTATGAGCGTTGCGAAAAAAGACGTTGAATATTGTATTAGGCGTATTTCTCAACTTGGTCGTGCGAGCGGAATTCACTTAGTTTTAGCAACTCAAAGACCATCAGTTGAAATTATTACTGGAACAATTAAAGCAAACCTTCCTAACAGAATTGCCTTCGCTCTTACTAGTTATATTGATTCAAAAACAATTCTTGATGAACCTGGTGCTGAAAAACTTCTTGGCCAAGGTGATATGTTGTTTAGCCCTCAAGAAAGTAACACTCCTATTAGGCTTCAAGCTGCTTATGTTAGTGATGAAGAAATTGATAGGTGCGTTGAGTTTATTAAGCGTAATAACGCAACTGAATATGATGAAGAGGTTGAAAAACAAATTTACGCTGAAGATAAACAACAAAATGAAGAAACTAGCGTTAAAGAGCCGGTTGATAGAAGTGCTCAAGTTGACGAATTGTTACCAGCTGCTTTAAAATTGTTTATTGAGAGCAAAAAAGGCTCAATAAGCATGGTTCAAAGAAGATTCTGTGTTGGTTATGCCAGAGCGGCTAGAATTGTTGACCAAATGGAACAAATGGGCTATATTAGCGCAAGCGAAGGTAGCAAAAACAGAGAAGTTCTAATTAATTTGGACGAATTTAGACAAATTTATGGAGATGAAGATTATTAATGAACTTAAAGAATAAATTAGTTGGTGTTGTTTCTCTAGGATGTGATAAAAACCGCGTTGATACTGAAGTTATGCTAACTTATTTGAGAGATGAGGGAATTAAATTTACTGCTGACCCTAAGAGTGCACATATCATTATAGTTAATACATGTGCATTTATTGAAAGCGCTAGAAAAGAGGCTATTGAAACAATAGCTGAAATGTTAAGATATAAAAAGATTGGTAACTGCGAGAAACTAATAGTAACGGGATGCATGCCTCAAAAATATTTAAATATCTTACAAGAAGAATTCCCTAAGGTTGATGTTTTTATCGGAATTGATGATTATTCTGATATTGCTAACATAATTAAGAAAAGTTATGAAAGCGATAAACAATTTTGTGTGACACACGATGCTGATGTTGTTTATCACGTTAAAAATAGAGTAACAACAACACCAATGCATTACGCTTACCTTAAGATTGCGGATGGGTGCGATAATTATTGCACATTTTGCACTATTCCATATATTAGGGGAAAATATAGAAGCAAAAAGATTAGCGAATTAGTTGAAGAAGCGCAAGATTTAGTTCATAATGGCGCAAGGGAGTTAATCTTAGTTGCTCAAGATGTAACTAAATATGGAATTGACTTATATGGCAAAATCAATCTTGTTGGCTTAATAAAAAGGCTAAGTAAGATTGAGAACCTTGACTGGATAAGGCTTCTTTATTGCTACCCTGAAAACGTAACAAAAGAATTGCTTGATGAGATGGTAAACAATCCTAAACTAGTTAATTATCTTGATATTCCACTTCAACACATTTCAGATAACGTTTTAAAACTGATGAACAGGCACGTTAATGAAGAAAACACAATCAAGTTAATTGAAAAAATCAATTCAATGCCGGAAAAGGTTTATATTAGAACAACATTTATGGTTGGTTTTCCTGGTGAAACACAAGCCGATCATGATAAACTTTGTAAGTTTATTAAAAAATATAAATTAGCGCATGTTGGTTTCTTTGAATATTCACGTGAAGAGGGAACGGTTGCGGCTAAAATGCCTAATCAAGTTCCTCAGAAGGTAAAACACGCATGGCTTAAAGAATTGATTAAAATTGCTTAGGAAAACATTAAATATAACAATAAACTTCTAGTTGGGAAAACGCTTGACGTTATTTATGAAGGAATTGATTATAAGAAAAATCTTTTCTTTGGAAGAACTGAATTTATGGCCCCTGATGTTGATACTGTTGTTTACTTTAAGTCAAAAGACTTCATTGAAGTTGGCAATATTTATAAAATAAAAATTACTGGGTCAGTTGGATGTGACCTTAAAGGAGAAAAACTATGAATTTACCAAATAAATTAACTATTTCAAGAATAATTTGTACACCGCTTTTAATCTTATTTTATATGCTTCCAATTCCTTATGGAATAGGTAAGTTTCTTGCGCTTGCAATTTATATTATTGCTTGCGTAACAGACTTTCTTGACGGCAAAATCGCAAGAAAATATAACCTTATTACTGACTTTGGAAAGTTTAGTGATCAAATTGCCGATAAATTTGTAACAACAAGCGCTTTAATCTTAGTTTTATTTAGTAACGTTACTTATTGGTGGCTTGAAGTTTTAATTGTTTTAGTTGTTGTTTTAAGAGATATTTTAATTTCAGGAA
>JAFZXQ010000069.1 GCA_017616705.1 Clostridia bacterium
ATTCTTGTAAAGATATTATCTGTTAAGCTAATTATTGCGCTCTTAGCAGGAACAAAGCAACCCATATGCGCCATAATAACAATTAAGGCAACTTGCCTCATATATGTGCTTTTACCACCCATATTAGGACCTGTTATAATTAAAATATTATTCTCGTCATTATCTAAAAGGGTGTCATTATCAACAAACTCATTTGAAGGCATCATTGTTTCAACAACCGGATGTCTTCCGCCAATTATTTCAATGTTTTTAATTTTTTCATTAATCTCAGGGCGAACATAGTTATGTTTAACGCTAACCTTAGCAAGCGACAAGATTGCATCAATATTAGCAATAGCATCTGCTGTTTTTATAATCTCATTAATAACTGAATATAATCTTGTTTTAATTTCTTCATAAAGTTTAAGTTCAAGTTCAAGCGCATCATGAGAGCCGGTTAAAATCATTCTTTCGGCTTCTTTTAATTCAGGCGTTACATATTTTTCAGCGCCAAGCGTTGTTTGCCTTAATTGATATTCGGGAGGAACAAGTTTAAGTTGGCTCTTTGTTACTTCAATGTAATAACCAAAAACTTTGTTATATGAAATTTTAAGGTTTTTGATCCCCGTTCTTTCCTTTTCAGTTTTCTCGAAGTTACTTACCCAATCATAACCAAGTTTTGCAACATTTCTTATTTTATCGAGTTCATCGTTAAATCCGCTTAAAATGAATCCGCCATCTTTGAAGTTCACTGGCGCCTCAACGTTAAACGCAGATAAAAGCATATCTTTGACTTCAACTAATGGGTTAAGTTCATTTCTTAACTCACCTAAAAGCGAAGAATTAGTTTTAGCCAAAACGTTTTTAAGATTAGGAATTTTAGCAAGCGTTGAACCAAGGCTAAAACAATCTTTAGGAGTAATAGTTTTTGTTGCAATCTTGCTTGCAATTCTTTCAATATCAGTTATTCCTTCAAGGCTATCATTTAAATCTTCCCTTAGTGAAATATCGCTAAATAATTCGCTAACAGCATCAAGCCTAGCATTAATCTTTTTATTTGAAGTTAGTGGATAATCAATAAAACTTCTAATCTTTCTAGCGCCCATATTAGTTTTAGTTAAATCAATTAATCCTAAAAGGCTTCCTCGCTTGGTTTTTGTTACGTTATTTTCAACTAATTCGAGGTTGCGGCGCGCTGAGTAATCAAGTTGAAGAAAATCTTTATCATAGTAAACTCTTAAATCTTTAAGGTTAGATAAACTTTGCCTGTAAGTATAACTAAGATATTCAACAAGCGCACCAACGGCACTGGTTGCGGCTTTCTTTTCTTCAAGATCAAATGACTTTAGTGAAACAACATTAAACTGATCTTTGATTAATTTAGTTGCGTGGTTAAGGTTAAAATAACTATCAGGTAAAATAGTAAAGTTAGGAACAATCCCACCTTTAACACTAATAAGGTTGTTTTGAATTTTAGCCGCTTCATCTGACGCTAAAACTTCTTTTGCCCCAAGTGTTGATAAAATATTATCAATTTGGGTAATAGAATTTGCCCCACTAAATTCGCCAACCTCAATAAAGCCTGTTGAAACATCAGCCCAACACACTCCGTATACGCCTTTAGTTAATGAAAGTGAAACAATATAGTTATTTTTTTCGTCATTTAAGCAATCTTCTTCAACAACTGTTCCTGGGGTAACAATTCTAATTATTCCCCTTTCAACAATGTCGCTTGCTTTGTTTTTATTGTTTGGGTCACTAAGTTGCTCAACAATTGCAACCTTTTTGCCAGCAGCAATTAGTTTAGCAATATACCCTTCACTTGCGTGATATGGTATTCCGCACATTGGCGCTCTTTCAGCCTGCCCGCAATCACGCCCGGTTAATGTTAATTCCAAAATTTCAGAAGCAACAATAGCATCATCAAAAAACATCTCATAAAAATCGCCAAGCCTATAAAAAACTATGCAATCAGGGTGTTGCTCTTTAATTGCGTAATATTGTTGCATCATTGGTGATAATTTTTCTTTAATAACTTCCATTTAGTTAAACAATTTCTCCATATAAAACAGTGAGTTTTGCGTTTGTTATTTTAACGCGCTGAAAACTTCCAACAAGGCTAGGGTCGCCCTTAATGTTAACGGTTTTGCCGCAATCAAGGCTTCCAATAACAATGCCTTGTTTTTTAGGGTGAACATCTTCGATTAAAACTTCTTCAGTTCTTCCAATATATTTAGAGCTGATTTCGGTTGCCAATTCTTGCTCAAGTTTAATAAGCCTAGCAATTCTATCTTTTTTAACACTTAAAGGAACCTGGCCATCAAGTTTTTCGGCAACTGTTCCTTTACGCTTGCTGTAAATATAAGTAAAGAGTTGCTGGTAACCCACTTCTTTAACGACGCTAAGCGTTTCAAGGAAATCTTCTTCCGTTTCAGTTGGGAAGCCAACAATGATATCAGAGGAAAACTCAACGCCACTAATTCTTTCACGAGCAAGTTTAATAAGATTTAAATATTTCTCGCGGTTATAACTTCTGTTCATAAGTTTTAAAATTCTATCACTTCCTGACTGAATTGGAAGATGAAGATAATGACAAATCTTATTAGAAGACGCAATAACATCTATAACTTCTTCGCTTAAATCTTTAGGATGACTCGTCATAAACCTAATTCTAAACTTACCTTCAATTTTATCAATATCTCTTAAGAGCTCAGCAAAAGTTCCGAATTTTTCCCTGTTGTCATTACCATAAGAGTTAACATTTTGCCCTAAAAGTGTTATTTGCTTATAACCAGCGTTAACACACTCGCAAACCTCTTTAAGTATATCTTCACGCGGCCTGCTTGTTTCCCTTCCTCTAACATAAGGAACAATGCAATAAGTGCAATAATTGTTGCAACCATAACTAATATTAATCCAAGCATTTATTCCGCTTGTTCTAATTTTTGGCATGCTATCTCGTTTTAGAATATCCTGAGGGGCGCCAACTTCAATAATTTTTTTGCGCGAATTTAAATATTTTTGCAAAAGTTCGCCAAAATCAGCAATATTATGAGAACCCATAATAATATCAATAAAAGGAAACTTTGCTTTAAGCATTTCAGGGTAATTGTCTTGTTGAGTCATGCAACCACAAACAGCAATAACCATTTCTTTATTATTTCTTTTGGCTTGTTTTAATTCGCCAATGTTTCCCATTATTTTTTGCTCAGCGCTTTCCCTAATTGCGCAAGTGTTAAAAACAACAACGTCACTAATTTGAGGGTTTGTTTCACGCTCATAACCAAAATTTTCCAAAATTCCAGCGAGTTTTTCGCTTTCATGAACGTTCATCTGACAACCATAAGTTAAAATGCAATACTTCTTCATAATAATACCTTTATTTTAATTATAATTAATTATTAATTTTTTTCAACAATATTTTTATTATTTGTATTGAATGAGACAAAATAAGACAAACTAGAATTGTGAAAAATAATGTAGAAAAACAAAAGAAAAAGCATTTTTCTATCAAAAAACTATTTTTATTTAGCCTAGCAATCTTGCTTGTTATTTTTATTTCATTTATCGCCTACTTTTTTAGCGTAACAAGTTTTACAACCCTTAATATTAGCGCACTTAATGAATATGCTGGCGGAGAAATTAAATTGGTAACCCAGTCAGGAAAACCAATTAACTCAAAGTGTTTCAATTCAAGCGTTAATATAAATATTGACGAAATAAGCGATGACGTTAAAAACGCCTTTATTTCTATTGAAGACAAGGCTTTTTATAATCATAATGGAATTAACCCAAAAAGAATAGTTGGCGCAATTATCGCTAACATTAAAAGCGGGAAAAACAGCCAAGGCGCTTCAACAATAACTCAGCAACTTATTAAAAACAGCCAACTAACAAATGAAAAAACATTAAACAGAAAATTAAAGGAAATTAAACTTGCTCTTAGCCTTGAAAAACTTTATTCAAAAGATAAGATTTTAGAAATGTATCTTAACACTATTTACTTTGGAAATGGTTGCTATGGAATTGAGCAAGCAAGTTTATTCTATTTTTCTAAAAAAGCAAGTCAACTTTCGCTAAATGAAGGAGCAATGCTAGCAGCCATTATTAATGCGCCAGGAATATTTAACCCCTTAACTAATTATGAAGCCTGCATGAAAAGAAAAAATCTAGTTTTAAAGAGCATGTTTAATGATGGTCTAATTAGTAAAGATGAATATTTAGAAAACGAAAAAAACAATGTAACAATCAATAAAACTAACTCGGCTAACGCCTATTGCCTTGAAGTTATAAATGAAGCCTGCAAAATACTTAATCTTGATGAAAACCAATTAAAATCTAAAAATTTAACTATAAAAACTGGGCTTAATGAAGAATTACAAAATAATATTGCAACAACAATTCTTTCAGAGAACTTTTTACCTAAAGAAGATGTTTATGTTTCTTCCATAGTTATTGATAATAAAACTAATAATGTAATTAGTTTGGCTTCAAATTATCACATGCTTGCTAGCCAAATTAAGCGAAGCCCTGGTTCAGTTATCAAACCTATTATGGTTTATGGCCCTGCCCTAGAACTTGGCAAGATTAGCCCAGCTAGCATAATTTTAGATGAAGACGTTGACTATAATGGTTATCACCCTCAAAATGCTAATAAACAAAATCTTGGCTATGTTAACATAAGAACGGCTTTCAAAAAATCACTTAACACGGTTGCGGTTAAAGTTTTAGATATAGTGACAATTCCTAAAGCAAAAGAATTCGCGACTAAACTTGGAATAACATTTAGCGAAAATGATAACAACC
>JAFZXQ010000070.1 GCA_017616705.1 Clostridia bacterium
ATCACCAACTAAAGCGTATCCTAAGTATGCCATGTGCGCTCTAATTTGGTGGGTTTTTCCATTATGAAGTTTAACTTGAACTAGCGTTAAATCTCCGATATGTTTTATTGGCGTTATGTCGGTTATTATTTCTTGCGACCCCTTTACTTTATTTTTTGAAACATAACTTATTGCATTTTTTGCGTCTTTAAATAAATATGCCTTATCAATTAAATGTTTAGTAAAGTTTCCATATACCCATGCAAGATATTCCTTTTCAACCAAACCATTTTTCATGGCATCATGAATAAGTCCGCTCGCCTCTTTATTTTTTGAAAATATAACTAACCCTGAAGTGTTTCTATCAAGCCTATGTTCTGCCTGATAGTTTTTGTTTATTTTTTGAACAGCGCTTTCAAGGCTACCTTCGCCTACGGTTAAAAGACCACTAGGTTTATTATAAACGATAATATTATCATCTTCATAAACAACTTCAAAGTTAGCTCTATTCTCTTTGCCTTGATAATAAACTTCAACGATATCGCCTGGTTTTAAATCCTGATTGGTGCTAGTTCGCTTACCATTAACTTTAACGTCTTTCTGGCGCAATATTTTCATAATATCGCCATAAGGAAGTTCTTCAAGTTTACTTTCAAGCAACTTTAAAAGCTTTATTCTTTCTCTTATTGTAAATTTTAGATAATTTGTCATAATTTTTATCTCGCGTTAATTTTACCATAAAAATGGCCATTATTGCAAACGTTAAAGCAATAGCAATCAAACTTCCCATTGCGCCTAAACCAAAACTTGCTAACTTATAAGTTAAAAATGAGACAGAATATGCGATAATTAATTGAATTGCAAAACTAGTTAAAGCGGTTTTTAACCCAAACTCTTTTCTCATTGCCCCAAATGCGCTAACACATGTTGGATATAACAAAACAAAAACTAAGAAAGCGATTGCACTTGCCGCCGTAAAATGCGCTGGTGAAATCGAATTAAACAAACTTGAACTAAGCAATCCAATGCTAGTAACCCCATTTGAAAGAATTAGTGATGCAACAATCATCTCTTTAGCAAACAAGCCAGTAATAAGCGCAACGATAATACTAGCAAGGCCAAAACCAAGCGGCGCAAATATTGGTGACAAAACCGAACCAATAACATTTAAAATAATCTTATCACTATCTGGTTCAAAACTTAAGCTAAACGTAAAGTTTGAAATAAACCAAACAATAACGCTCATAACTAAAATTATTGAACCAATCCTAATGATAAAATCTCTAACTGATCTAATGGCATCTTGTAAAATTTTTCTTATTCTAGGAAATCTTAATTTTGGCATTTCCATAATAAAAGTTGATTCAGTTTTTGTTTTGCTAATCTTCTTTAAAATGATAGCTATAATTAAACCAACTAAAACACCAATTAAATATAAGCCAAAAATAACTAAAACTTTTTGCCCAGCAAAAAACGCTGAACAGATACAAGCATAAATTGGCAACTTAGCGCTACATGAAAAATTGGGCAAAACCAAAGCCGTTCTCTTTCTTATTTTTTCATCAGCAATATTTCGAGTTGTAAAGATTGCGCTAGTTGTGCAACCAAAGCCCATCATAATATTAAAAACACTTCTTCCACTTAATCCAAACTTTTGAAAAAATTCATCAAACATAAAAGCAAAACGAGATAAAATTCCAACATCATCTAAAAGGTTTATAAAGAAAAATAAAAGTGCTATTTGTGGCAAAAATGACAAAATTGAAACAACACCACCAAACAAACCATCATAAACAAAACTAACAATTGGGTTGCTCGTTTGGAATTTTAAATTAGGAAAAATTAGGTTAACTATCCTTTCAAAAGCGCTCCCTAAAAATGATGAAAGATAATGGCCAAAGCTCCCAAAGGTTAAAATAAAAATTAAAGAAAAAATTGCAAAAAACGCAATTAATGTAAAGATTTTATTACAAAATAACTTATTTAGCCTATTATTTGCGCTTTTTTGATTATAATTACAGACATTTAAAATCTTTATAATTTTATCATATTTTTCTTTTGCATTTTCTTTAAAGTCTTCTTCATTTATACTATTTAATATTTTATTAGATTCTTTTTCTACCCTAGTTTCATTACAATTTTTGCATAAAAAAGTACTGCAATTTTTACAATAATAAACCGATTCAACTTTATATGGAAAATCACCAGAAGTTGATTCATCTTTAAAATTTGAAATATAATTTAACAATTCAGCGCAACCATTTTTTGTTCGCGCGTCAATGTTATAAACTTTAATATTAAGTTCTTTTGAAAGCCTTTCGCTTACCGGTTAATGTTATCAACTTCTTTTGCCATATTTATTGCTAAGGCAATGTTTTTAAAACCATTTTCAATTAAGCTAAGAGTTAAATATAAGTTCCTTTTTAGGTTATTTGCGTCACAAATATTTACAATTAATTTATCTTTATTTTTAAGCAAAAAATCAACACTTATTTTTTCTTCTGGTGAAAAACAATCAAGCGAATAGATGCCTGGTAAGTCATATAAAACATGATCAGTTTGCTCTATTTTTCGCGCCTTAATTTCAACTGTAACGCCATGCCAATTTGATGCCTTTTCACTTGCGCCGGTTAGAGTGTTATATAGCGTTGTTTTACCGGTGTTTGGGTTACCTACTAAAATAACCCTACCCATTTGTTACCTCAATTTTATCACAAACGTTTTTACTTAGCGCAACCAAATCTCCGCCAATATCAACCAAATAAACCTTTTTCTTTGGAGAAACGGCATAAACCGAAACTGCTGAATTTTCGCAGAACCCTAGTTCAACTATTCTTTTTAAAACCTTTCCATGAAGATCAACTCTTGAAATTTTTGCAACCTTATTCAACTTAATATCTGATAAAATCATATTATAATTTATGCAATCTAATATAATTTTTATGAGTTAAAGCTAATAATTTTTTATTAAAAAACGGGCCTTGCCCGTTTCATTATTTCTTATTTTTTAACCTATCTTCAAACTCGTTTATAAATTCATAGAAAGTTGAAATATCTTTAAATTGTTTATAAACAGAAGCAAACCTAATGTAAGCAACTTCATCAAGGTTTTTAAGCCCCTCACAAACCATCTCGCCAATAACTTTTGAAGAAACTTCTTCTTGCAAAAGGTTTTGAATTTTCTTTTCAATTTCGTTAACAAGATTATCAATATCTTTCATGGCAACAGGCCTTTTTTCGCAGGCCTTCATTATTCCGGTTTTAATCTTATTGGGATTAAACGCTTGACGTTCGCCATTAGATTTTACTACCATAACCGGCGTCATTTCAACAGTTTCAAAAGTTGAAAATCTTTTTCCACAGCAAGAGCATTCCCTTCTTCTTTTAATTGAGTTTGTTTCTTCAACCGCTCTGCTATCAATAACCTTGCTATCTTCGCAACCGCAATAAATACACTTCATATTATTTTTCCTTATGTTTATATTATCACAATACTAGGCTATTTGCAACTATTTTAGTGGCTTTGTTGGTCTCCTAAACCTAATATAACTGATTTCGGCGTTTTCAGCCCGATTTTCGCCGTTTTTTATTAAAGCTGGATCATAGGTTATGCTGTCATTTGGTGCTAGTGTTACTAACAATACGTCATCACCTATTTTTGTTATTTTGTTCATTGGAATAAAAATATCATCTTTCTTTCTAAAAAGTTTTGACTGACCAGGAACGGTTAGCCCTAAAACAACGCTTGATTCTTTATCAAAAACAATATCAATGGCCCGCCCCAGGCGCTTGCCATCATAAATATTGATTATTTCCCTGCTTCTTAAATCATTAAAAGTTATTTCCATAAATCTTATTAATATTTTATTCTCAACTAGCCAAATTAGACTAGTGAATAAAAGTTTTTTCAAATGGAGATATTATTTTAAGGAGGTAAGGATTTGGCTAATATTGTTATGATTTGTGGCATTAACACTGCCACATTGCCAAAGTGTTCAACAAAAGAAGTTGATGAACTTTTAGTTAGATTAAAAAATGGTGATGGTTCCGCAAGAGAAAAACTTATTAACTTAAATATGCGTCTTGTTCTTTCAATCGTTCAAAGGTTTACGATCAATAAATCTAATGCTGATGACGTCTTTCAAGTTGGAATGATTGGGTTAATTAAGGCAATTGATAACTTTAACGTTAACCTTGGTGTTAAATTTTCAACTTACGCCGTTCCTATGATTATCGGCGAAATTAGAAGGTTTATTAGAGATAATAGCGCGCTTAAGGTAACAAGAAGTCTTCGCGACGTTGCTTACCTTGCCCTTCAGGCTAGAGAAAAACTAGGAAAAGATAGTCTAGAAGAACCAAAAGTTGAAGAAATTGCTAAAGAGATTAACCTTCCTATTTATGACGTTGTTATGGCACTAGAATCAATAACTGAGCCCGTTAGCATTTTTGATCCCGTTTACCACGATGATGACGAATCACAACTTGTTATGGATCAAATCAAAGACAAATCAAGTGAAGACGGACTCGTTGAAAAATTTTTATTAAATGAGGCCATTGATAGAATTGATGAACGTGAACGCGAAATATTGTTTATGAGATATTATGCCGGAAAAACACAAATGGAGATTTCAACAGAGATTGGAATAAGCCAAGCACAAGTATCAAGGCTTGAAAAAAGTGCGATATCTCAAATTAGAAACATCACAACTTAATTTAACTTAAAGTTAACGCCACCAGCAGTTGCTGGTGGTTTTTTATGCTAATTTTAACATTTCATTTTTAAGCCTAAATAAGATTTTCTTTTCAAGCCTTGAAATATAACTTTGACTAATCCCAAGCGAATCAGCAACTTCTTTTTGGGTCATGTCACTTTCTCGGTTTAAGCCATATCTTAATTTCATAATTAAAAGTTCCCTATCATTAAGCTCACTTAAAACTTTTTTAAGCATTTGCTTTTCAATGTCTTTATCATAATCTTTGCTGACTTCATCACCATCAGTCCCCAAACAATCAACAAGTTTAAGTTCGTTTCCATCACTATCAGAATTTAAGGGGTCATCAAAAGAAACTTCCCTTTTAGTTTTACTAGCCTTTCTTAAAAACATTAAAATTTCATTTTCAATGCAGCGGCTTGCGTAAGTTGCCATCTTTATTTGTTTTTCGCCATTAAAAGTTCCAACTGCTTTAATTAGCCCAACCGTTCCAACGCTAACCAAATCTTCCATGTTTGCGCCCGTATTAGTAAACTTTTGAGCAGTATAAACAACAAGCCTCAGGTTATGCTCAATAAGCTCGTTTTTAGCGCTTTCCTTTTGGCTATCATCTCCGTCATTTAGCGTTTTAACTAATTCACTTTCTTCGCTAGAAGATAATTTATCTGGCAAAATATTACCAGCAGTATTAATAAAATAAAGGTTATCTTCTAAAAAACCTAGTTTTATTAACCTGATAATTTTCTTAAAAAACTTAATCATTTTAACCTCCTATCAAACTTGGATGCAATAACGCATCATAGTTAATAACGTCTTTAAATCCCCGATAAGTAAGTCCTACCATAATTTTTGACTGAATTGTTTTATTCTGATAACAAAATTCGGCTTTATCTGGTTCAAAAACCAGCATTGGCTTAGTTTCTCCGTTAAGAGTGCTCACGCTTATAAAATGAGCGTTTTTTGCCATCTTTTTGGGGTTTTTTAATATTTCTTTTAAAAGGTTGTTGTTTTGACCTTTAAAAGCACTTGTTGCAACGATAATAACAGGTAATCCGGTTTTATCATCATAAAGCCTGTTTCCGCTGTCAATAAACCCATCAAATGAAATAGCATTACCTAAAATAGTTAAAGTTGCTTTCGCTAAAAACTTGTTACAATCTCGTTTTTGGTAAATTAAAGTTGTGAGGCTTGTTACAATTTTAACTAAAACGGCGCAAATAATTAACATTAACCCAAGCGGAATGCTAGCATCATAACCAGAAAAATTACTATTAAAACTTCCAAACATTCCAATTAATGCAAAGCAAGCGCCACCAAGCAAAAATGTAAAGCTTAAAAAAGTAAAAAAAGTGCTTAAATATTGTTTAAACGATTTAAATTTAAAGGCAAAAAGTGGCAAAACTAACCCGATTAGCAATTTAAAAACCAACAACAATTCGCTTGAAATGTTTATTAGGCTTAATGCTATTGTTGAAGATGCCCCTAAAACACAACTAATTAATATTCTAACCCACTTAAATTTATGCTTTAAAATTTTACCGGTTAGATATAAAATTAAATAATCAATAACGAGGTTATCTATTAAAACATATTCAATATAAACTTTCACACCATCATTTTAACAAACAACAAAAAATGAGCCAAAAATCATTTTGGCTAAAAAAAACTAAAAAGAATTTAACTTGTCATAAAAAGAAAACTAGCCGTTTGGCTAGTTATTTATAGAATCATGCTCGTGAACGCAAGGACAAGAACCTGCCGCATATTTACTGCAATCATATTTTATTCCGTTTTTATCATAATAATCCTTAACAGCAGCTTTAACTGCTTCTTCTGCTAAAACTGAACAATGAATTTTATGGGCTGGAAGTCCGCCAAGCGCTTCAACAACGGCTTGATTAGATAAATCAAGGGCCTCGTCAATTGATTTTCCTTTAATCATTTCAGTTGCAATTGAACTTGTTGCAATAGCGCTTCCGCAACCAAATGTCATAAATTTAACGTCAGTTATTATGTTATCTTTAACTTTAATATACATTCTCATTATATCGCCACATTTAGCGTTTCCAACTTCACCAATTCCATCAGCATCAGCAATTTCCCCAACATTTCTTGGGTTTCTAAAGTGATCCATAACTTTTTCACTATATAACATGTTTAATCTCTCCTTTTTCTAATTTATCCCAAACCGGACTCATTTTTCGTAAATACTTAACAACTTCTGGAACGGCTTTAATTGTTTTGTTTATTTCCTCTTCAGTTGTATATTTTGATAATGTTAATCTTAAACTTCCATGTGCAATTTCATGTGGTAATCCAATAGCAAGCAAAACATGGCTTGGATCAAGAGACCCACTAGTGCAGGCAGAGCCGCTTGAAGCGCATATTCCTTTATCGTTTAAAAGAAGCAATAGACTCTCGCCTTCAATCCCTTCAAAACTCATATTAAAGTTATTTGGAAGCCTATTAACCTTATCACCATTAATTTTTGAGTGAGGAATTTTTGAAAGTTCGTTAAATAACTTATCTCTTAACTTTATTTCCTTTTTAGCAGTTTCTTTCATTTCTATTACTGCATCATTAAGCGCAACACTTAACCCAACAATTCCAGCAATATTTTCTGTTCCCGCGCGTCTGTTTCTTTCTTGCGCGCCACCATTTATAAAATGGAAAAGTGGAATGTTTTTTCTGCAATAAAGAACGCCAACTCCTTTTGGTCCATGAAACTTATGACCTGAAATTGATAACATATCAATGTTTTGGTCTTTAACATTAACAGGTAAATGGCCAACTGCCTGAACAGCGTCAGTATGAAAAGGAATTCCTTTATCTCTGCAAATTGCTCCTATTTTAGCTATTGGTTGAATTGTTCCAATTTCATTATTAGCAAACATTATTGTAACCAAACAAGTTTTATCATCAATAGCGTTAACTAAATCTTCAACCCTAACAATTCCATTTTCATAAACCGGCAAACCAATAACAATTCCCACGATTTTTTCATTTGATAAAATTTTCAAAATATTTTCAATTAATTCGTCTTGATTTTTGACATACAATTGCGGACGCGCAAATACAAATTCCCAAGATTCATCGGACACAGCGACCCCACATCTGCGCAACCCCCAATCCAGACCA
>JAFZXQ010000071.1 GCA_017616705.1 Clostridia bacterium
CAACAAGGTGGCGAAATGTTAAACCAAGAGAATTATAAAACGTTGGATAATGGAAATGACAATTATCAAGAGAATAATTATCAAAAACAAAACGATATAAATTGTGAACATAAAAATCAAGAATAATAAATTATAAAAAAGACGCTTTGAAGCGTCTTTTTTGTTGGCTTTTTTATAATCCGCAGATGAGTAAGACGTAGCCGGTTAGAAGGGCGATTAATGAAACGAGGCCAACGATTGTTAAGTTTTCTTTTACGTTTTTATTTTGTTTAAATAAAACGAGGTAGGCGATTCCGGCGTTAACGATAAGGCCTGCGATTGCTGCTGAGAAAGTTAGGCCGCCGATTAAAAGCAAGTTGGTTAAAATTACGCTGCTTGCGCAGTTAGGAATTAATCCAATTAAAATTGCAAAGAGCGGAGCAAAATATTTTGCGCTTAGCAAAAAGTTGGTTATTGGCTCCTCGCCAACGTAATAGATTAGCGCGCTGAAAATAACATTAACAACAAAAATATATGCAAAGATTTTAAGCGTGTGAATAAGTGGGTGAAGCAAATATTGTTTTGCTGGGTGAATTTTATCTTCTTCAAGGTTATGTCCGCAACAACCTTTGATATGGTCTTCTTTATGGTCATGGTCTTCTTCGCTATGATCTTCGGCAACTTGGCAAGCTATTTTTTGAGCATTTTGTTTTCTAAAAATTAAGTCAATAAGCAAGCCAAAAATTAAGCCAACAACAAACTTTGTTCCAACTAATTCTAATATTGTTAGCCAAACGTAAGGTTTTCCAATTTCGCTAAAAAGAATAGGCAATGCTTCATCACTTGTTGCAATAAAAATGGCAATAAGTGTTCCTATTGTTATTTTTCTTTTGCTAAACAGGTCAGAAGCAACAACGCTAAACCCACATTGCGGAATCATGCCAAAACTAGCACCAATAACGGCGCCCCATTTGCCTTTATATGTTTGACCTGATTTAGCCTTTTTGCTCATTAAAACTTCGGCTAACTCAATAACGATATATGCTATAAAAAGAAAGGGAAGAAGTTTTAATGAATCAATTAATGCATCAATAAACCAATCCATAATTATCCTTTGTTTATTATATTAATTTGCAAAACAATTTGCAAACGATTCGCAAATTATATTATCACAAAAGAATAGGGTTGTCAATAGAAAAAGAAAACAATTTAGCTTTTTAATTTGTTAAAAGTTTAAATATTTGATAAAATAAAAGTAAGGAGATTTTTATGAAATCAAAAGTTTATTTTACAAAAGAAATAACGTCTGAAAGTTTAATTAAAATTTATAATGCGTTAAACAGGGAACTTAAAGGAAAAGTTGCTGTTAAAATTTCAACAGGCGAGCCGGGCGGGCATAACTTTTTAAACCCAAAATTAATTGCGCCACTTGTTAACAAATTAAACGGAACAATTGTTGAATGTTTAACTGCTTATGGCGGGAAAAGGTCAAACCCAAAAGAACATTGGCAAGCAATTCGCGATCATGGTTTTTATGATATTGCGCCTTGCATGATTATGGACGAGTTTGGAGATATGGAAATTTCGGTTGAAAACGGAAAGCATCTTCAAGGCAAAAACATTGTTGGTAAAGGGCTTAGCGAGTTTGATTCAATGCTTATGCTTTCTCATTTTAAAGGGCATCAAATGGGCGGCTTTGGCGGAGCACTTAAAAACATGAGCATTGGCGTTGCTTCCGCTAGAGGTAAGGCTTGGATTCATTCAGTTGGGCGAACTGATAGTCCAGCTAAATGTTGGAACTACATAGAAGATCAAGATGGTTTTCTTGAAAGCATGGCTGAAGCCTGCAGAGGGGTTGTTAGTTTTATGAAGCCTGAAAATATGGCATATGTTAGCGTTGCTAACAACCTTTCAATTGACTGTGATTGTAACCCTAATCCTAAAAAACCTGAGATGGCGGATATTGGAATTTTTGCATCACTTGACCCAGTTGCGCTAGATAAATGTTGCTATGACACAATTATAAACTCAACTGATCCAGGCAAAGCAAGTTTAATTAATAGAATGGAAAAACAGCACGCCATTGTTACCGTTTTAGAAGCGGAAAGACTTGGGCTTGGTTCAACCGATTATGAAGTAATTAATATTTAAAAATTTGCATAAAAAAACCTGCTTAGTTGCAGGTTTTATTTTTTACATATCTTTTAAAATATCTGCTCTTTTTGCGTCATATTCAGCATCAGTTATTAAGCCATTTTCATGCATAACTTTAAGGTTTTCAAGCCTTTCAGCAGCGCTCTTTGGTTGTTTTGGAGCTTCTGGTTTTGCTTCTTGTTCTGTTTCAGTAATCGCATTTTCGGTTGTTTCATTAACGCCGTTAACAACTCTCTTTGTTTTTCTTACTTCAATTGATTTCATAATGCTGCTTGAAACAGCAGAATAAACAAATGATAGAATTAAGAAGGTTATCATGTAACGGTTGCCTAAAACACCAATTGAATCGCTAATATAAGCAGTTTCATTTGTTATAACAAGGCAGAATAGTAAGATGCAGAGATAAACATCAATAAACAAATAGCTTAAATAAGTTATAACTTGGAAAGGAATGAATGATGTTTTATATTTTAAAATAACGTTAGCAATTGTTGAAGAAACAATTAATTGAGCTGAGATAACAATTGTTGCTTTAATTAGGTTAAACACGAAAACTAAAGCACCAATTGATTCTGATTGAGTTTTGAATAATATAACAACAGTCCAAACGCTAATAAACCATAAAAGAATACAAACGCCAATCAAAGATATAAAGACGATCGCCATCTTTTTATATTCGCCTTTTTCAATTCTTCTAACCCAAGGAAGGATTGTTATAATTCCAAGGCTTGCTGTTATAACGCTAACGATTAAACCAACAAGAATTGCATCAAGGTGGAAAAACCCAGTTAATGCGAAAACAAGTAAGCCAAAAGCAAGGAATACGCCGGTTATTGCGCAACCTGCTAATGTTCTATAAACTTTACCGCCAGATCTAATATTATCAGCAAATTCATTTAGCCTACGCCTTCTATCAAGCTCTTGCTCGAGCTTCATTTGAGTTCTATAGTTCATAAATAATCCCCTTTACATAAATTATTACTTTAATAATAGCACATCATAATTTTTAATGCAAACAAAAAACAATGCATAAAAATTATAGAGAATAATTGAATTAATTATTCAAATTTATTATTGATTTAGTTTTAAAAATTTGCGAAAAGTTGTATATTAAAATAAGAAGTGGAGGGAAATATGGATTTAGTTATTATGGCTGCCGGAATGGGAAGCAGGTTTGGAGGCTTAAAACAAATTGAGCCTATTGATGAATATGGGAATTTTATAATTGACTATTCAATTTTTGACGCTATCAGGTTTGGGTTTGATAGGGTTGTTTTTATAATTAAAGAAGAAAACTATGATATTTTTAGGTCAACAGTTGGCAAGAGAATTGAAAATAGAATTAAAGTTGAATATGTTTTTCAAAAGGGATTAAGCGTTAATCCAACTCGCGTTAAACCTTGGGGAACGGCTC
>JAFZXQ010000072.1 GCA_017616705.1 Clostridia bacterium
CTTCATTCGTTCTTTAAGAGTCATAAAACCTCCTTAGTTTTCTCTTCTCAATTGGTTGAGATAAACTTCTCTATAACTATCTTTAAGCAGATAAGCAAACATTGAATCGCTAACAAGTTTTTTGAGCGCCTCTTCTCTAGAAAGTGAGTTAAGATAATTCGTTATGTAAAGAACTTTATATTCCGCTTCTTCATCACTTAAATAATCGCTATCGTCAACCTCATTAAGTTCAGCATCTTGTTTTTCTTTTTTAAGGCCATATTCTTTTTCAAGTTTTTTAACATTGTTATTAAACTCTATTGCCTCTTTTTGAAGCTTGTAGTATTTTTCTTGCTCAGCCTTAATCTTATCTTCTAGTTCGCTAGCAAATTTAATATCTAGTAAATCCATAGCGTCTTCTTGCTCGTCTTTAAGCTTTGAAATTTCTTTATCAATTGACGTAATTTTGTCTGCTAACTCGCTAGCAAGATTAGTTAACTGTTTTGTTTTTTCTTGCTCTAAGCCGTTAATGCTTAAAACTGCAATACTGCTTCTAGCAAGCCCACGCTTTAACAAATCTGCTGAGGCATTTTCTTTGGCTTCATCATATGCGCTTTCAATTTTAACTGCGCTATCTTTATAGTTTTTTTGAGCACTTATTTTATTGTTTTCTTGCTTTTCAATGTTAGTTAAATAGTCTTCATTTTTATCTGATTTAAGCGCATCATATTTATTCGTTAAATCATTTTTAATGGCATCTTCATCAACTTCGCTTGGCATTTCAATTTTTTCTAAGCCCATTGAATATTTATCTTCATCTTCTCTATTTTTTCTAGCGTTAATGTAATAATCGTTAATCTTGTTTAATTCTCTTATTGGGTCAGTTGAATTAAGATTAACGCCAAACTTTTCTGATAAAGTGTTATTATTCTCTTCTGGTTCTTCTTTGTTAGAAACTAAACTAACATTAGATTCTTCACCATCTAAAATTCTATAAAGCTCATCTTCATCTTTTTTATCTTTATCTGTTTTAATTAAAGATTCTTTTTTCATTATTCCTCCACACTAAGAACACTAATCTTATAGCCTGCCCCTAGCCTATAAATTTTAATATTTTCGTTTAACATTATTAATTCGCTGCAATTATTAACTTCGCTAAAATCGCTTAATTTATAACCATCATTAAGGTTTATCTTTTTGGTGCTTGTTTTGTTTTTGGCTTTTGAATAAAAAATATTTAAAACACCTTCATCAACAAAACCATTAACCATATTTGATTTTCCAAGTTTTAAAATATCATTGGAAAACGTCATAATTAAAACCCCGAAATTTTAAGCGTTAATTTTCCTTCAACGTTTTCATTAGTTATGCTTCCTAAAACGTTATATCTTTCAACGCTAACTGAAATGTTACTGCTAACTGAATCGTTTAAGTTTTCAATAACCGCACAATTTTTATTTAAATTAATTGCAATTATTGGCGAGTTTTGATCTGAAGTAAAAATTAAAAGCGTGTCTTTTAAAAATTGAAAATCTGTAAAGGTTTGAGCGCTAAGAGTGTTAAAAATTCCGCTGTTAAATTCAATCGGAATTGAATAACCAATAAGGTTATAAATTTTATAGCTGGTGCTAGAATATTTTTTGATTATATAGTTAAAGTCCGGAGAAAAATAAATATCAACTTCTCCTTCATAAGGAATGCTATATCTTCTTTGTTCTGGAAGATAATAAGTATTAAAAATTGAATTATTACCGCTAGCGTTTCGTCTTGAATAAATAACTCTGCTAGTTGCTGAAACGCTAGTTGCATTTGTTAAAAGATCATAAGCCATAGCGTGAGTATTATTACTTATAACAACGCCTGTTGAAATTATGCTTTCAACATAACTAAGGCCGGTGTTATCATCATAAGAAGTTGTTAAAAAATAAACTGCGCTATCACAAAAATTATTCTTAAACGAGCTAACAGCGTTAGTGTAACCATATTTTGTTGTTTTTGACATGCTAGTTATTTCAATATTTGAAGTTCCATTTAAAGAACCAATATAACAAACGCCATAGCCGTCATCATCAATTCCATAAAACATAAAAGTATTATTTGATGAGATGGTTATTCCAAAATCTGTTAAATCAAAATCATAATCGTTAATTGTGTTTGAGTTAAGAGTTATAACCATATTCGCTAATGCCCCATTAGCAACTCTGTAAGCAAGGGTTACATTGCTTTTAACAACAAAAACATAATTATCAACAATGATAATGTTAGTGTAATTTTCAATGTTAATTATTGAAGTGTTAATTTCAGTTAGCATATAATCTTCATTTTTGAATAAATAAAAACTACCATTTAAAACAAAGCCAATATAACTTCCATCTCTGCTAACAAAACGTGGCGTTTGGTTAGTAAAAGGATAACTAAATGGCGAAATCTTAAAATCGCTAAACTCGTTAGCAACAAGGCTTACGCTATAAGGAACTTGCTGCTGGGTAACAGTGTCAGTTACGCTTAAAATATTTTTAACAAAACCGCTAACAAAGGCGCTGTTATTTCCCTCTTTTGCTATTGTTTCTGTTGTTGTTACGCTCGCTCGTGAGCCAAGACAATTAAACCTTAAAACCGGGCAGTTATCGAGAATACCAACAACTTCAACAAGGTTGCCCGTTCCAAAGTCAATGGTAAATTCCAAAGCAAAACCAGAATCGTTGGCTAGATTATATGACAAAACTTCATATTGACAACTTGAATAATTGTTAGGAACTCCCCTATAAATGCTAGTGTTTGACGAAAGATTGTTTCCCTTTGTAAAAACTAACGCTCTTGAAACTGAAGCATCTTCGCCTAGAATTTGTTTAACTAAAGTGTTATTTCCGCCGATTAGTTTTGCTGATGAATCACTGCTCACTTCAAGATAAATCGTTAATTTAACAATCATCTCTTCGCCGGCAGGTTTTGTTACTGAAATAACATTATCTTCATCATCTGTTAAAACAACCCTGTTATAAACCGTTGGGTTACTAGAACTAGAATCAGTTATCCCAATCTCGCTAAAAGTTAAGCCATTAGCCTCGTTGTTATCAAAAACTTTAATTTTTGTTACATATAAATCGCCTTGTAAAACATCAGGTTGAACGCTTTCAGTTGTGTTAGCATAAGTTGCAACATAACTCGCTAGGTGCGTGTCAGAAGCACTTGCTAACGTTGTTCCCGTTCCAAAAGCAAAATAACCATTATATGGCTCAAGATTTTTAATCTTATCAAAAACTGTTGTTAACATTGTGTTATAGCCAACAATAGTTTTCCCACCACAAATAATTTCATATTTATTGTGTAATTTCATTTCTTTCTCCTAAATATCATAATAAACGAGCCGATGCCCCTGAATTCCAGCCGTGAAAGTTGTTAACGGAAAATTATAGCTAAACAAACCTAAGTTAATTGTTCCTAAATTAGGAAAGTGCATCCTATAAACTGATCCAGCATCCCCAACCGCATTAAACCTTGACCTAAACAAGTCAAAAGGTCTTGCATTCGTTGTGCTATAAAACTCACAAGGAAGCAAGCCAACATTGTTATTAACAATATGATTTTTTGTTGTTTTTGTTGATGTTGGAAAAGTTATGTTATAAAACATATAGTCAGAATAATTAGTGTCATCAATAAAATTGTTGTTTTTACCATAAACGTTCATAAACCCAAGTTTTCCTGGCTGAACATAAACGCCGTCAATAGCAAAACAAGCAAAACTACAAAAGCCTTCAATATTTAAAAATAAGTCAACTTTTTTCTGGTTAGTTGTTAAATAACCATAACTTCTTGATGGATAAGCTGTGCTCGTTCCTGTTGTTTTCAAACTTCCTGAAGACGAATTATAGCAATAGCCATAACCAATGCTGTCTTTATAAGAAAGCGACTTAAATTGAATAATAAACAAAATTTCAAGCAAGTTTAAAATATTAAGGTTCATCATTTCATAGCCATTTCCGTTTAAATAACTAAATGCTCTAAGTTGGGCAGTTGTATAGGTGTTTGACCTAAGTTTTTCTTGAGTTGCTAAAGACCACGCTTTACCACTAAAAATGCTAGTTGCAAAAGCGCCAACATAAATCTTATCTTGTTCAACTCCCTTATACATATGGCTAGCGCAAGTAAACCCAAAACGCTTGCAAGAACTGAGTTTAAATTCCAAAACGTCATTTGACGTTCTGTTAAACCTGTAATACATCTTTGGTATTTCAACAAAAACATTACCTCTTGACCCAATTGAAATATCTACGTTATTACCATTAAGGTCTCTACTAATAGCATTTGGGTTAAGGTAAGTTATATTTCCGCTTGAGTTTATTACGCAAGGCTTTATTTGGTTATATGGCCACCTACTATCCCATCCGCCATCAGAATAACTTGGGACATCATTAGTTATCGTTATGCTTGCTGGAGTTAAACCAACGCAATCGTCAGTATAAATTGCGTTATTAATTCCGTCTCTGGCGTTAGCTGATAAAACGTCATAAGAAACGCCATAAAGAATAGCATTAGCCGGAATAACATAAGGCTCAAAAGTAAAATCTGCGCTAACGCTAAGGCTCGTTAAGTCATGAAAATCATAAGTGTTTTCCGCAACCGTTTGAACATATGCTGTCATTAGCGTTTGAGCAGAAATGCTTTCAATTTCAACTCTACTACTAAACGCATAAACGCAAGCGCTTAAGTTAATAAGTGTATCAAAGCTAATATCTTCCATTATGCTATCAGGGTTTTTAAAGATAAGCGATTTGCAAAGATAGTTGTTTCCATAAACATCAGTTGCAATTAAATAATTCTTTTCAACATTGCTATTTACGGCAACAATTCTAACAAACTGAACATTTGGCAAGGTTAACTCAGTTCGGCTTGGCAAGTTGCCATTTTTTAAAACCTTATAATAAACTTTTCCGTCACTAAAATAAGCAATAAAAATTGATTCGTCGCTATAAGAAACGCCTATTGTTACGCTCGTAACTAATGAATCAACAAAAATTTCACTTTGGCTGTTATTATTAGCTAAATATAAATTGTTTTCATCATCAACATAAGCGATATATAAAACCCCATCAAGAAAACTAATTGAATGAGTTTTTGCGCTCTTAAACGTTTGCATATCAGCGTCATCAATAACAAGATCATCTGACAAACTTTTAACGCAATACTTTATAACGCCATCTTCTATCTCGCTTATTGCAAGACTCGTGCTATCAACGCAGGCTCTTAATTCTATTTCTTTAGATCCTTCATCACCTTCAGCGCCCAAAACAATAACTGAAAAGTTTTCAAGCGTTATTTGGTTTGTGCTTTCAATCATAACTGAAAGTTGCCCTTCCCCTAAAACAACGGGAATGCTAACGCCACTTATATCAATAACGTCATTACCGCTTATTGTTTTTTGATGAGTGCAAATAATTGTTTCATTAATCAAAAATGAAACTTTAACTTGAGAACTAGATTGAGCGGTTATATTAAACTTTCCAAAAAGGCAAATATTAGAATTTGATTCTTGTTTAACTAAAGAAAGCGCTATAACTTTTTCTGTAAACGTTTGAGGCTGATTATTTTTAAATTCAAAGCACGCTAGATTATTTGAATTAATCGTTTCATTAGAGTTTTGTAAACTTAATTGTTTTTCTAAATCGCTAACTTTGATATATGCAATTTTACCATAATCCATAGTTAAACCTCACTTAGTTTTATTAGGCAAAACGGCGTCATAACGCAGCAATCTTTTTCATTTGAAATTATCTTAAACTTAAGTTTGTTGAATTTAAAAATTAAATTAATTTTCTTTGGTTTTTCGCTTCCTAAAATTTGAAAACTTTTACCTTCTTCCTTTTCGTTTTCGATAATAAACGTTATGTCTGTTTTTGATGAAATAATTAATTCACAAAGCGTTTTTTCACTTTCAGGGTACCCAAGATCAGTTAACGGGCTTTCCCAAACTTTAACTAAGGCTTCTCCAAAGGCTTCACCAGAATGATTAAGCGCCATAATTTTATAGCAAGACTCGCTAAACTTTTTAGCGCAAACAACAACGCCCCTAAAATTATCACAATTTATTGCCGTTAGGCTTTTTACATCAACTCCGCGCATAAATATTGCCGTTTTCTTAGATAAGTCAACTTCAATAAGCGCATTGTTATAGGCTAAGTTTTCTGCTTGGGTGTTATCAGAATAATTAAACTTGCAGGCTAAATAATATTTATTTTCAAAATAAGTTGCGCAACAATTTTGATTACCAACACTAGTAAATGCTGGCGTTAGGCTATCTAAAATCTTAACGCAACTAATTCCGTCAAACTTATATAATCCGTCTGTTGCAAGAAAAACAACCTCGTTTCCGCATAAAACAACACTATCAGCATAAATCTTTCCGCTTGAAACAAAGAGTTGGCTAACGCTAAATTGGTTTTGATCGCCAAAAGCGCTAATTCTTGCTATTCCATAATCTCTAAAAACATAAACATAGCCATTAAAACTAATAACTTTTCTGCATCCGCCCCTATCATCTTGCATCTTAATAAAACCAGCTTCCGTTAGGCTAAGGCTCCAATTAGTTGGATCAAGATCATCACTAAACCAAATAGTGTTTTCATCATCACCAACAGTTGCAAAAACCCTTTCATAATGAACACACATACTCGTTATTCTTGGGCAATCAATAACCCTATAAATTTCATTTTCTGTTGGCCAAACAACCAAACTGTCATTTGAACTTGAAATAAGCGTTGAATCTTCGCCGTCAAGGTTATAGTTTATGGCAGTTATATCGCTATTGTTTAGCGCAACGCCAATATGATTTGTTAACTCAAAAGTTTGGTTTGAGTTTAATGGAATGCTATAAAAATTTTTATCGCTTGAAATAATGCCTAATTGATCTTGATTAACATTAAGGCTATTATTAAACTTCTTTGAATAAAAAACCTTAGTAACATTAATTTCATCTAAATCAGAAAAATCTGGCTGGTTTAAAACTTGACAAAAATCAGCAAGCCCAAGGCCCTTTGTTAGTGAGCCACTTTTATTTGAAAAGTTATAGAATTTAACTGCATAAGTTAATGGCGTTAAGTTCTCATCAAGTTTTAAGTTTAAGCCATTTTGAAAAGATGAAAGTTTTATCTTTGACTTTTTAACAAAAGGCTTTTTTATTCTTTTAAAAATATTCATTAAAACCACCCTCTTGACGCAACTTTAACGTCTTTATTTGCTTTAAGCCCCCTAACTAAACTCTCTTTAAACTTTGATTCAAAAACGTCAGCATCATCATATAATCTCTTAATCGTTAAATAATCGCAACACATGCAAAAACAAACTGCTTCATTGCTAACGCCATCAGGCAAAACTAAACTATCGCCTAGGTCAGTTAGTTCGCTTGGATAATAAGAATATTTAACTAAATAATCTCCGGAAGGAACACCAACTTTTATGTTGTTTTCTAAAATTCTAAAAGTAACTGGAAGCCTATCAAGAGTTGTTACATTTTTAATAGCGCAAACCTCTTTAGATAACGCGCTAAAAGGAATAAAGCAGTTTTCATCGCTACTTTTAAACTCTTCCCTATAAATAGGCCTATAATCTTTAACAATTCGCCTAATTGCAAGGTTAGCTAAATTAATTAAAATGCTAACGTCAGCTGGCGCTTCGGCTTCAGTATCATCTTCAATGTTAGTTAAATAATCGCTAACATCATCTAAATTCAAGTAAAAACTAGCTAGATAAATTAAATCTTTAAGCATATTTTTCTCCTAGTTTATTATTTTTTTAATTTGTTCTTCGGTTAAATCTTCATTTTTATAAAAAGAGTATTTAGCAATTTCATTTAACTTGTTGCTAGCATCTTCAACTAAATTATCAAGGATTTTCTGCTCATTTTTTTGGTTTTCTTCATCAAGCCTTTTAAAGAGTTTATGGGCGTTATCTGCGCTCGTTTCTTTAAGCTTGTCAATAAGCCTTGCGTCAAGATTTGGCGCAGTTATAACCAAACTATCTTTAAAGTTAGAAAAATTATGAACTTCAAACCTTCCCGTTTTTAAGTTTTTGCAAAGCTCAAAATTTGGGTTAATTTCTTTAACTCTTTTATATAAAAACAACAAATCAAACACTTTTTCTAAATACTCTTTCATAAAAACTTACTACCCTAAGACTCGTCTATTCCAGTTAGTTTTGCTTGCCCGCCTGGTTGGTTGCAGATAAGGTCAGCATATTTAACCAATGTTGCGCTGTAAGTTGGCTTATTTAAGTTTTGTTTGATAACTCTTCCATCTTCGCCTTCAAGCCATTTCCAGTCGCAAAGTTGATGAAGGTTAAATTCTTTAGTGTTTAACATAAACATTGTTCCATCATCAATAAATCTGTCGCTAACAATAGGAATTCCGTTATAACTAATAGCCTTAAAACCACCGTTAAGTTCCATATAGTCAACGTTAGTTCTATAAGTTGAGAAATATTCTTGATAATTTCTTTTAACGCCAGCTGAGCAGCAAATAAAGTCAATGTTTGAATTGTAAGTTTCAGTAAGATAGTCTAAAACCTTTTGAATTGTTAAATCGTTAATATCTTGAGCAGTTCCGCTAACAGAAATATCTTTCATATAAGGAACAAGCCAAGAATAAGTTGATCTAGATAACCCATAAATTGAACCACTATCACTAAATATTGCGCCAAGACCGGTAAGTTCTTTACCATAAGAACCTTGAACACAAAGATAATAAGTTGTTGACTGGGTTGGTTCAAAGGCTTCAGCAGTCATTGTTACCCCTGTTATTGTTACAGTTTTGTTAGTTCTGTCAATGCCAACAATTCTCTTGGCTGCAACAGTTTGGCTAACGTTGCCTGAGCCATCAATAACATCAATAACCATTCCTTCAACTAGGTTTTTAACTGAACTAACTGTGAAAGTTGTTGTTGTGTTAGTAACGATTGAGCAAAGTTTGCCGCTTCCGTCAGAATAAAGCATTCTTCCAAGGTTAAAAGCACTTGCTTTAACAAGGCCTTCCATTTCAGCGTTTAAAAGGTTAACAAACGCACCAGCTGAACTCAAAGAAGCGCGCATTGCTTTATCACTAATCTCAATTTTTCCGTAAAGGTTTTTAAGAGTTAATGTAAATTGTTCATAATTGTTTTGTGCTGCAACAGGAAGATCACCCGTTTCAGTTCCTGCGCCAATACCACCATTGATGCCATAAGGAGCCATCTTTTTGATTTCGCTTCCCCAAACATCATTGGTTGTTTGATTAATTTTCGCTAAAAGAGGGTTGACTGTTAAATTTAATTGATCGCTAACAACACCAAGGTAAACTTCTTTTAGCGCTTTATCTGCATTACTTAAAGTAACCATTATTTTCTCCTAATTAAAATATTTTCTTAAAACTTCTCCTGCCTCACTAATTGAACTAAGTTTTTTAGCAGGAGTTGGTGAAATGTTATTTCCTCGCCCCGAAACAATTTCTGGGGCACTTGGGCGAGCATTTAAAGATTTAATATAACTGCCAATAATCATTTCTTTGGCGCGCTCGTTATCAGCAATATATTTCTTTAAAAAATCTTCGTCATTAGAAAGAAGAGCAGGTTCAACATATTTCTCACTAATAACCATTTTATATGCTATATCAAGGCAGTTTTCACTTTCTGCAATTTCTGGGTATTTTACTAAAATTTTAGCAATATTTTTACTTTCGCTTTTAGCGTTTGCATTATTTTTATAAAACTCAGAAACTTTTTGTTTCCAGTTAGGTTGGTTATATAAAGCAGTTTTCCTATTTTCATTTGCACTATTTTCAGTTGGCAAAGCACTCTCTTTTTGGCTTAGGTTTTCTTTTAAAACTTCACTTAACTTTTGACTTTTTCGCGTGAATTCTGCTTCAAGGTTATTGTAAGCATTAAGCAAACTTTTTGCATCTTTAAACTTTCCATATGGGGAGCCATTGTTTAACTCTTTGGGTTCATTTTCATTTTCTAAATCTTGCGCACCTGCGCTGTAACCAAGATTACTTTCTGGTTGTTCCCCATCTAAAATTTCTTTTTCCATAATTCTCCTATTTTTCTTTTAATTCATTAAAAACACCATCAGCAACACTCATTTGCTTATGAGCAATAATATGGTCAGTTAGCCACTTAACATATTCTTCGCCACGTTTAGAGCATTCTTCGCTTAATAAAAACTTTCTGTGCTCTTCAATGTGAATATCATGATCGTCAAACTCGTTTGGAACTAAGTTTGGCTTCATGTTTAAGTTTTCAATATTGGCTCGTTTTGTGTGAGTAACACGCTCATCTTGGGCATAATCCCACATACCAAATCCGAGCCCCTCTAAAAGTTTATATCTTATTCTATTTGAAAGCTTACCTTTCTCGTCATGGAATAAGCCAAGTTTAAACAATTCAAGCATTAATGAGCGCTTCTGCGCTTGAGATAAAGTTAATTCATTAACAGTATCTAAAACAATATCCGTATTAGATAAATCAGCACCGGTCCAATAATAAACTTCAACTTCGCCATCATTATTTGCTATGCTAGCAAGTCTTTTAGTTGTTGCAAACTGCTTATAAAGTTTTAAAATGTGTTTTGCAATTAATCTTGTTGCCGTCCTAATATTTTCAGCCGTTGCTGTTAACCTGCTCTCGTCTTGCTCAATAAGCAAACTTAATGCAGTTCCGCTTGAAATTTGAGAAGGAACTGAGCTATCACGCATAAAGTCACTAACGCCACTAACTGTATTAAACTCGTCAATTAATCTATCTTCTTCGCGGTTAAAATCATAAGGAACGTCGCCTGCGTCCATAAATTTAGGAACGCTCGACCCCGCCCTATAAATTAAAACTTTACCAGGCGCAAGCCCTTCATCTTCAAGATCGTCAATATCAACAGAACCATCTTCAACCGCTAAAACACCACCAGCCAAGCGCGCTAAAAACTCATGTTTGCGATTTTTAATTGCGTTATATGCGCGCTGAACAGGAATACATCTTTCAACAACGCTAATTCCCCAAAATGAACCGCTTTGAACTTGCGAGATTTGCCTAATAAACGGAAAACTTCTCTTTTCATTATCAGCGTTTATAAAAGGAAGTTCACCATCATAAAGAAGCGTTTTACCACAAACAATAGTAAACCTTCCGTTTGGGTTGTGTTTTGTTGGTTTTTCATATTTTTCAATAACAAGACAATGATTATGTTTTGTCATTTTTGTTAACTTTTTAACGCTTTCCCTTCCGCTCATACCAGCTAAAAAGTTATTGTTATCAAAAGTAAATGTGTCAAGGTCTGTTCCATTAATTTCAACGTTAAATTTTTCGTTAACAACTTCAGCTGGAATAACTTGCGCATGAATAATACTCTGACAATCTTCAATATCTTTAGCGCCACATGAATCAGGGAAAATTTCAAAAGGTGGACAAACTGAAATGTCAATATCCCCTTCATAAAGTTCGCCTTCATCAGTTTTAGCAATTAAATCACCGCCGTTATTGCTCCACGCAACTTTATAAAAGGCAGTGCCTGTTATTTCGCTCCACGCCGTTGCTTCGCTAATTAGGCTGCTGAGGTTATGTTTATTTGTTGCATAATCTAAAACTGCCTTACTCAACTTTGCGCAGGCAATATCATCTCTGTCACTTGAAGCAGGCATAACGCTAACGCTTGGTCTAACCTTTGCCAAACGAGCTAGGCGCGCTTCAACTAATGGTGCAATATGGTTATAAACCTCACGGCATTCCCATGAATAACTCTTTTCAAGATCACCAATTTCACCTTTGCCAGAAACATAACAATATTGATTACCTAAAACAAAGTTCATGTTTAGCTCCCAGCCTAATTCAATTGGTCTTCTTTCTTCCCTTCTGCGCTCGAAATCAGCCGCAATAGCATTAACTATTTCTTCATCTTTTTCTTCGTTGTAAAAAAACTTTCTTTCCATTTATTCTCCTTTTTGTTTAATTTCATCTTCTAATTGTTTTGCTAAAGACAAAAGTTCTGAATCACTCATCATCGTTAAATCTGTGCCTAACGTTTTATCAATTTCCAAAAGCATTTTAATAGCAAGCATATCAGGCGGAACAAAGTGCGTGGTAACTTTCTTCTTAGCCAAAGTAGGCGCTTTGATATCTTCACAATTTTCTCCAGATGCAAAACAACTAACGTCGTTACACTCTAATTTTACATTATGGTTTTGATTAACCTTTGTTTTAGTGACGCGTTTTTTAGATTTTGTTAAATCAGATTTTTCTTCATCAAAAAAGGAAATTTGATTAGAGTATTTTGGTTTATTATCATAAACAAACTCTTCACAAACTTCTTTATAAAAGAAACCTTCTGCCCTTTTTAATAAAATTTTATATAATTTATCTGAAATTTTATTGTCGTTGTTATTCTGCATTTTTACATTACAATTTAAATATTTCTAAATATTTTTTATTTTTGTTTTTACTTTTTGCATTTTTTATAAATTGTTAAAATTCGCTTTATTAATCTTTTTAATGAGTTTTAATTTATCTTTTTGAATAATTGAAAGCTCATCTTTTTTAGTTTTTTGTTCTGGTTTTGTCATAATATAATATCTAAGTTCATCAAGGGCATGATCATCTTTTTTAACCGGCTTTTCTTCATCACCCCAAAAATAACCTTTTATTTCTCTAATCAAATTAACGCAGTTTGAAAAGATAAATAGATGCGCTTTACCATTAGCATCTTTAAGATAACTTTTAACCCTGCTAATTCCGCTAAACAAATCTTTATTAACATTTGGGTTAACCATTATTCCAAAATCATAAAACAAATCAACAACACTCTTTTCGCTTGCAAGCGTTTTCTGTGATGCGGCGCTATCAATAATAGCATTAATATAACCATTAAATCCTGTTGGCCAATTTAACTCTTTACAGATTTGCTTAATCGCTATTGAATGTTCTTCAACAGTAATATTGCTTTGGTAGTGTTCTGCGATAACATAGATATTTCCATCATAGTCTTGCGCATAAAAGTGACAACTTAAAGGGTTGTGAAGTCCTGGGTCAATTGAAATCATATCAAACCAATCACGTGGCACATTAAAAGGCTCAATAACATTTACCTTTTCATCAAACTCCTTATAAACAATACTATTAGCGATATCTGTAAAGCGACCAAACCTTCGTGATTCAAGTTCACTTTCGCCCATTGTTGTGCTTAACCTTTTTATTTCATCAGCGCTTAAATAAGGATTATCAGCCCACTCAATAAACTCGCACCAAACTTCAGGGTCATTAAACTTGTTTAAATAAATATAGTCGTAAACAAAAGTTAAGCCTTTAAGCGGTGTCATTGTTCCAAAAATATCGCCTTGCTTATCTAAAACTCTCATAACACATTCGTTATAAATATCAAGTGGCGGCTCTTCATCAAACCAAACAAAATCAAGGCTTGTTCCTTGGAACTTATCGCGTCCACTTTCACACGTTTTAAAACTGATCTTACTTTTGCCACCAAAAACGTTTTTGATAACAATTGTATCAATAACACCAAACTCGGCGCTTGCCTTGCTGCCGGTGTTCATAATTATTTCTTCAATCCAATCACTTGGCAAATACTTTAAAATTTTTTCTTGGCTAACTTCTTTTTGAACCTTTGATGAGAGACTAACAACCCAACCAACTACGTTAGGTCTATTTTCTCTATATGGGTGAATTCCCCTTGCTAGCCAAACAACCTCAACAGCCCCACATTCCGTTTTACCAGACCTGTTACCACCAAAAACCCACCTATTTCGTTTTTGACATTTATGAAACTCAAGTTGTTTTAAATGAACAATTTCGCCTTTATTATATTTATTAATTTTATATGATTTTCGTTTTATAATTTCTTTTAACAGGTTAA
>JAFZXQ010000073.1 GCA_017616705.1 Clostridia bacterium
CGTCATATGCTTTAGCCTTTCTTGCATTTTCATATTCTTCCCTAAAGATAAGGTCAGTTGAATCACTTGAACCAACATATTGCCCTAACTCAGTTTTAGTGTCTTCATCAAATGAAACTAAGATATGCATAACGCTAAAGAACGCAATTTTCTCACTTTCAAGATCTTCATCATAATAATGATATAAAATAACATCTTTGTTGCTTGTTGAATATAAAAGTTCGGTGTAGGCTTCCTTAGTGTTAACGCCTTGTTTAGAAGTGTTTAATAACTCCTTATATTTTTCAACGAGTTTCATTAAAACGGCTTCATCAGCAAGTTGGGCATCATAATCTTGATCGCCAAAAACTCTTGACTCAACATATTCTTTATATTTTTCTTTAATCTTGCTGAGTTTTTCGTCTTCAAATTCAGTTTCAAGATATTTTTTTACAGCATCATCTTGAGAAAGCGTTTCGCCACTCATTTTATAATCATAAACTAAGCCGCCAACAAATTTGTTGTAAGCATTAGTTCTATATTTCATATAATCAGTTTCAACGCCATCAAAAACTTTATCTTTAAGTTTGGTTAAAACTTCGCTATAATCAACCGCTTGCGCTGCAACAACGCCATCATAAGTTATAGGAGTAACAGGCTCAAATTCATAAGCCTCATAAACATTATTGCTCGTTTCGCTTGAAGTTGCATTTAATCTTTCAGGAACATCAACTTTAGCGGCGTTAATATATGTTTTTTCATAACCATCAATAGTTGTTATAATTTCGTCAATAACTTTATCAACAAGTTCGTCAACTTCATCTTGACTTAAAACAACAACCTCACTTCCCTTCACTTCTTGAATAGCACCAAGGTAAAGTTCGTCATAAATAACTCCCATAACAACATCTTCGTCATAGTAAGCGAAATAGTTGCTATAAGAATCATACATTTTTCTTAAATCTTTAAAAGTTAATTCTTTTCCATAAACAGTTGCGATAACAGTTTCATCATTTATTGCTGACGCAACATTAAATAGTGAGCAACCCGATAAGAAGCCCAAAACCATACAAATACAAACAATAATAGCAAAAAAACGTTTTTCCAAAAGGGTATCCTCCAAAATATATTTTTATTATAACCTATTTTGTTTCAAAAGCAAACGTTTAAACTTAAAATTTTTATTTATTTTTAGAATTTGTGGCACATTCAAGGAAGTTTATAATTCTATCAAGGTTGCCCTCTTTGGTTTCAGTTTTATCTAGTTTTATAAAACTTGTTTGCCCAAGGTCAATAGCACAATAATTTCTGAATTGGTAAACAGCTTCTCCTATGTTTTCACTTGAAGTTATTTTGCTTGCTTTGTCAAAAACAATTTTAATTCCAAGCGGAGTGCTAACTACCTCGCTTGCGCCAAGTTCGCTTGCCATAAACCTAGCATAAGCAATTTTAATTAAGTTAAGGCTTTGCTTAGGAAGTTTGCCAAATGATGATTCAATATCTTTAATAAGTTCTTCCATTTCATCACGGCTCGAAATTGCCGAAATATTCTTATAAACCGTCATTCTGTTAGCAGGGTTAGTTATATAGTTTTCAGGAATAAAGGCATCAATATCAATCTTCATAATAGTGTTGGTAACTTCTTTAACCTTTTCGCCCTTAATTTCAGCAACGGCTTCAGCTAAAAGCTTTGAATAAAGCTCAAAACCAACTTTTTGCATAAAGCCATGCTGCTCAGCCCCTAAAACGTTACCGCTTCCCCTTATTTCAAGGTCACGCATTGCGATTTTAAAGCCGCTTCCAAATTCAACAAATTCGCTCATTGCTTCAAGGCGCTTGCTTGCCTCTTCACTTAAAACCTTGTCATAATCATAAGTTAAATATGCGTAAGCAAGTTTGTTTCCTCGCCCAACGCGCCCCCTTATTTGATAAAGTTGGCTAAGCCCAAAGCGTTCGCTGTCAATAACAATAAGTGTGTTAGCATTTAAAACATCAATTCCATTTTCAATAATTGTTGAACAAACTAAAACATCAGCATTCCCTTGGTAAAAATCATAAACAGTGTCTTCAAGTTCTTTTGCCTTCAACTTTCCATGAGCAACTAAAACTCGCGCCTCAGGAACAAGCTCTTTAATTTTCTCCGCCATCTTATAAATTGTTTCAACGCGGTTATATAAAACGAAAACCTGTCCCCCACGGCTTATTTCTCTCGTTATAGCATCTTTAACCAAACTATCGCTATATTCACAGACCGAAGTTTGAATTGGTATTCTATCGATAGGAGGCGTGTTAATAATGCTAATATCCCTTATTCCGGATAAACTCATATTAAGCGTTCTTGGAATTGGCGTTGCGCTTAAAGTTAAGTAATCAACATTAGGATATTTATTCTTCAATTTTTCTTTATCTTCAACACCAAATTTTTGCTCCTCGTCTAAAACAACAAGCCCAAGGTCAGCAAAAACAACGTCATCACTAAACAGCCTGTGAGTTCCACAGATAATATCAATTTTGCCCATCTTTAAATCAGCTAAGATTTGTTTAGTTTCTTTAGCGCTTTTAAACCTGTTTAAAACGGCAATTCTGACGCCAAAACTTTCCATACGCTTAACGCAAGTGTTGTAATGTTGCTCACTTAAAATAGTTGTTGGAGCAACAAAGGCAACCTGCTTGTTATTTAAAACTGCCTTAAACATTGCCCTTAAACTAACTTCAGTTTTTCCAAACCCAACATCACCGCAAAGCAACCTATCCATAACCTTGCCTTGCTCCATATCTTTTTTAATTTCAGCAATACTTTTAAGTTGGTCGGTTGTTTCAATAAACGGGAAACTATCTTCAAATTCGCGTTGCATTACGTCATCTCTGCTAAATGCAAAACCTGGCTTTGCTTCACGCTTTGCATAAAGTTCTATTAAATCAATAGCAAGTTTTTTAACTTGTGATTTAACCTTTTCTTTAACATGGCTAAACTCAACACCACCAATTTTAGATAACCTTGCTGGTTTTTCGGCGCCACTAAATCTTTCAAGTTGGTTAAGCCCATCAATTGGAACATAAAGTTTGTCGCCATCACGATATCTAACAACAACAAAGTCTTTACTACCAAAGTTACTGCTTAAATTTGTTATTCCTTCACAAACGCCAATACCATGTTGAACGTGAACAACATAGTCCCCTGCCTTGGGAACACTAAAAGCATTCTTTCTTGATGCGCTAATTCCTTCTTTCTTGCGTTTAGGAACAAAAAGGTCGGTCGTGCTTAAAACAACCTTTTTTTCTTTACCTAAAATAAAACCGCCATTTAAAGAACTTGGGATTATCGCGCTTTTATTATCGCTTAACTTGGCGTTTTCCCTGATATCAATAAAAATATCATTTTCGTTTAGCCTAAAATTTAGGCTTTCGGCTTGACCATTGCTTCCAGCAAATAAGAAAACGTCAAAACCATTAATTTGCCAATTTTTCAAATCAGTTACTAACGTGCTGAAATCATGATAATATCTTGAAACAGGAATTGTTTTAAAATTAAAAACAGAGTCAGGCTCAAAAAATCTGTTAGCATTCGTTATCTTTTGGCAAACGATAGTTGAAAACTTGTTAATTTTATCAATAACTTCTTGATAACTAAAATATCCGCTTTCATCACAAAGATTTACTTTGCCTTTCTTCAACGCTAAAAACCTGTTTTCAAACTCATTAGAAAACTTAACTAAAGTGTCATAACAAGTTTTTCCCTCGTCAATAACAATCAATGTTTCTTCAGGCAAAAGGTCTAAAAGGTTTGAATGATTGAAAAGGCTTAAAACATAATCAAGCGAAAAAGATAGTTCATTAACTTCAAGCCTTGAAATAACTTCATTAAGCGAATTAATAAAAGTTTGGTCAACATCATCTTTTTTTGCCCTATCAAGTCTTGAATATAAAAACTCTAAAACTTCCTTTCTTTCACTTTCGCTATAAAGAAGGTTTGTATTTGGATAAATAACAAGTTCATTAAATCTTTGCTTAACTTTTGAATTTTCTTCAAGTGAATAGATCTTTTCAACAATATCACCAAAAAATTCAATTCTTATTGGATGCTCTTCACCAGAAATAAATATATCAACAATATCGCCTCTCGCGCTAAATTCACCAATATTTGAGCAAATTTCAACTTGGTTATACCCTAATTTTGCAATTTTTTCTTTGAAGCCAACGAGGTCAGTTTCGTCATTAACTTTCAATTTAATTTGCGCTTTTTTAAGGTTATCTTTCGGCAAGACTATATCAATCAAGGAATCAATTGGGGCAACGCAAACGCCCATTTTTCCGTTTACTATGTCACACATAACTTTAAGTTTTTCCTTTTCTTGCTCGCATGAAACCGACCTTTTATAAAACAACCTGTCGCTTGCAAAAGGAAGCAGATTAACCTGCCCTAAAATTGTTTCAAACCTTTCTTTAATTTGGGTTGCGCTAATATAATCACTTGTTAAAAATAAAACTGGCCTTTTAAAAAAAGTGCAAAATGCAATAAGTGAAGCGGAATTTAAGCCTAAAACACTCACTTTTTTGTTTTTTTCGCACGCTAAATGGAGGCGCTCAAACTCGCCCCCCACCTTATTAAAATCAAAGAATTGTTGCTTCTTTTCCATCAGCGGAATATATTTTACTCTATTCTAGCCAAAATTTCAATAGCAAATTAGATTTTGTTAAACTTTGTGTTAGTTTCAAGCATTAACTTATCAAAGTCAATTTCATTTTTTAAATATTCAGTTAAAACTTCACTAGCATAATCAATAGCTTCAAAAACAGGACTACCCTCTTTTATATCAGAAAGAACAAAGTCAACAATTGACATATCATCTGGCTTTTCGCCCGTTCCTATTCTAACCCTTTTAAACTCACGCGAGCCAACACAGTTAAATATGCTCTTAATTCCATTGTGAGTTCCTGGGCCGCCAACCTTTTTAATTCTTACTGCGCCAGCTTTTAAATCAAAATCGTCATAACAAATAATAACGTCTTTATTAACGTCTATTGTCTTATATTTATTTAAAAACGCAGCAAGTGCTTTACCTGATTCATTAACAAAAGTTCTTGGTTTTGCAAGAATAATTTTATCACCTTTATAGTTTATTACGCAGGTGTCACTTAAACAATCTCTTGTTCTAAATCTAAAATTTAAGTTTCTTGCAACTTTATCTAAAACCAAAAAGCCAACATTATGATAGGTTCGCTGATATTCTTTTCCAATATTACCTAAACCTAAAACTAATTTCATAATTTAATTTAATCTTCGTCAGTAAAAATATTATTTTCGTTTGAATTCTTTTTATTTTCAATTATTGAGCAAAGACTAAGTTTTTCCCCCTCTTTTATTCTAACAGGATTATCCCCTGTTCCAACTAAAGTTGAATTTGCACCAACGCTAGCATCATTATAAACTTTGGCGTTAACTAAATATGAATTTGCGCCAATATTAACATTATTTGCAATACTTGCGCTTACTAAAACTACATTTTCGCTAACTATTGAATTTGCGCCAACAAAAGTTTTTTCAGTAATATGCGCGCCACCTTTAATCTTAACATTTTCTTTGATAACGCTTGAAATAACTTCACTTCCGCAAATTTCGCTTCCAGCACCAATTTTACTTGACTTTATTACTGACCCAAACCCAATTTTTGCGTTTTCGTAAATCTCAGTTTTGCCGCTAATAAGCGTGTTTGGTTCAACAATAACACCGCCACCAATTCTAACATCACTATCAACATATGTTGATTTTCTATCAATGAACTCAACGCCATTATCTTCATGAAAATTAAAAATTTTATCTCTTAAAATTTCTTTAATTGTCATAAAGTTTTGGTTTGAATCAACACATAAATATTCTTCGTTGTTTTCGCCATAAACCTGCGGCGCATAAACATCATCAACGCGCCTGATATATTCAGTTCTAAAAACATATCCCCTAGGAAGCGCACAAACGTTAAGCCCATCATCTTCAAGATGCTTTATTGCCCTTAAAACCGTTTGTTTTGATAAAAGCGGAGTGTCGCCAAACAAAACAAGCGTATATTCCCTGTTTTTAAGATATGGCTTAATAACGCTAAGAGTTTTGCTTTCAGGAAAACATTCAAGGGTCACCGGAAGGCTTGGGCAAATTTTTGTTACCCACTCAAAAACCGGTTTGCCTAATAAATCAAGCATAAACCAAGGCTTTCTTTGGGTTTTGTCACTAACGAGCAAAACAAAACAAGCGATGTCTTGCGTTTGTTCAATTGTTTTCTTAACTAATGTTTTTTCTTCAACCATATTCACCCCTAATTGTATAAATTCTTAGCCAAAAAGTCAATTATTTAAACTTCGTTTTTGCGTTTATCTTTAAAGAATTCGGTAACTAGTTTTGAGCAACGATCTTCTAAAACACCTTCCGTTATTGTTGTTTTAAAATTAAGCATTGCTCTTTCATTTAATTCTCGGCATGTTATTGCATCTTTATGCCCAATTTTTGCACCAAAAACAACTCTTTTTATTCTCGCATTAAGTATTGCGCCAAAACACATTAAACATGGCTCAAGCGTAATAAATATTTCGCAATCATTAAGCCTAAAATCTTTAACTTTTTTGCAAGCCTTGTTTATTGCTATAATCTCGGCATGGTCAGTTGCTTTGCGCTTGGTTTGCCTAAGGTTATGCGCTTTTGCAATAACTTTATCCCCTAAAACAATAACTGCTCCAACAGGAACTTCTCCTTTCTTTTCTGCAATTTTTGCTTCTTCTAGGGCTTGCGCCATAAAAAATTCATCTCTTGTTACCATTGAAACTTCCTATCCCCATCTTTTCAATATAATTATTCGCGCTAACGATTGCGTCAAAAAAATGATTAAATCTAACAATGATTTTTCTTATATTACGTTCAGTTATTGGGTGAGTTAACTTATCGCTTCCAACTTCAATTGTTATTGAAGGAATATTTAATTGACTAACGCAATAATCTTTAAGCCCACCGCAACTTAATGTTTTCTTGTTATCTAGTTTATATTTTAGCACTTTTGCAAAAAATTTAGCAACTTTTTTATGACGCTTTAAAACCTTACCCTTTAACCAAAAGTTATAGTAAATTACCTCACCTTTGCTATGTAAACTAATAGTAAACGCTGGTTTAATAATTCTTACTAAATCTGCAATAGCCCTTGTTTCGCTCTCGCTTTCAGGCTTAATTCCGGCAAACCCTTGGCTTGAAGGGGCGCTTCTTAAATTAGGGTCAGAATTAAATTTAGCGTCAAAATTATTGTTTAAATCAACCCCCCTTGCGTTTGCTTTAAACAACCTATAATTATTATTACCATTTATCTTTTTTAGCGTTTCAACAAAGCTATCTGGAACACTCTTCTCCCCAAAATAACTGATCATAACGCCATCAGGGTTAACCATTGGAACAATAATTATGTTAGGCATAACACCCATAAATTTATCAAAATTTGCGTCTAATCTTTTAGCTAAAAGAAGCGCAATATTGGTTGTTATGTTTTCACGAGAATGAATGCTTGCCGAAAGAATAAAAGTCTGCCTCGCCCCAAAATTAAAACTGACGCAAAAAATTGGCCGCCCAAAAAGTGAACGCCCAATTACTCTAACTTTCCCATTTTTAAATTTTAATTTTGTTTTTAACTCTAAATAATTCAAAACTAACCTATTTCATTTTATGTTAGTTTTGAATCAAAAATTACTTATGGTAAGGCAAATTATTATTTATTGAAAACGCCCTGTAAATTTGCTCAATTAAAACCAATTTCATTATCTCATGCGGAAATGTAATTTTGCCAAAACTCATAACAAAATTAGCCTTGTCTAAAACCTCTTTGCTAAACCCGCAAGACCCTCCAATAACGAAAGTTATTGTGCTAGATGACAACATAATGTTATCTATTTTTTTAGCAAATTCTTCGCTAGAAAGCATCTCTCCGCGCCTGTCAAGACAAATAGTGAACCCTTCAAAACTTTTGAGTTGTAAAATGCTTTCTTTCTTCTTTGAATTTTCTATTTCACCATTGTTTTTCGGCGCAAATTCTGGAACATAAACAACGCTAACATTTGCCCACGCGCTAAGCCTTTTAGTAAAGTCTTCAACACTTTTCGTTAGCTCTTTTTCTTTTCCGCTTCCTGTTGCAACAATTTTAATTTTAACCATTAACTAACAAACCCATTAACCAGCGCTATTACCCATTCAATTCCAAGGAAAACCGCGCTTATTATTAAATAAATAATCGCTTTTCTGCTAGTCCTATTTTCTTGGCTTTTTTCAGGATTAACCTTATAAACAACAGCGCCGCCATCTTCTTCAACTTGTTCAAAAGCCTGATTTTCAACGTCTATTTTATCTAACTCATCTTTGCTAAGATATTCAGCACTTCCATTATTAACTTTATGATTTGTTTTAACAATTCTTCTTATTTCGTTAATAATCAAATAAACCGCTAAAACAATAATAGCAGCGCTAATAATAAAACTAATAACTTTCCCTATTGGGTTTAAAGCAGAGGTTGCTTCAGCAGAATCTGTTCCCCCGCTTTTCGCTAGGTTATAAATAAAGTTATAAACTAAAACGATAAAGTTGTTCATAAAGTGAATAATAATCGTTAGTAAAAGATTGCCTGTGTAATAAACAATAAAGCCTAAAACAACACCTAAAATGAATTGGTGAATTGTTTGATCAGGACTTCCATGCATCAAAGTAAATAAAACAGCGCTCATTATTATTGCAAAGAATTTTCCACACCTAGCAAGGCCGTTTAAAACTAATCCCCTAAACATTATTTCTTCGCAAACAGCAGGAATAACTGCAACTAAAAGCGTATAAATAAGCAAATCCCAAACTGTTTCAACAGAAATAGAACTAGGCGAACTATGATACCCTAAAGCCTCTAAAACTTCAAGGAAAATATTGCTTACCTGGCTTAATCCAAACAAACAAAGCAAACTAATAATAAAGCAAGATAAAACCAATTTCCAACTTAACTTTTTATTCAACCCTGTTGCCTTAAAAAAGTTCTTCTTCCCTGTTTTTGAAATAATCAAAACGCAAACAACAAAAACAAGTTCAATTAACAAACTTAAAATTTCACTAAATATTTTATTATAAACAACACCACTTGAAATTAAAAACCTAGCTATATAAATAACAAAAAACTGCAAAACAATAAACAGCAAAACGCCGAAGCCTGACTCAGCATCGGTAAAATAGTGAAAGTTTTTTCTATCTAACGCTTTTTTTGAAAAAGGCTCCATTACGTCTCCTTAATATAAAAATTGTTCCCACATTTGTCTTGATATGTTAGCCTTAAAAAAACATCTTTTTCGGGCTCAAGCATAGCGTTTGCTAGCGCATTTGAAACTGTTCCATAAGCAAGCGCTGGCGTGTTATTATGTTCACTTAGGTGCGCAAGCGCAAAATATTTTGTTCCGCTTAAGGCTAGTTTTATTGTTGCTTCAGCGCATTGAATATTAGATAAGTGGCCAGTGTTGCCCCTAATTCTTGCCTTTAAAATTGGAGGATACGGCCCATTTTTTAACATTTCTTCATCATGGTTTGATTCAATAAAAACGAGTTTTGAGCCTGTTAGCATATTTAAAACTTCGCTTGAAACATACCCAAGGTCAGTTGCATAACCAAACTTAGCCTTACCGCAAGTAAAAGTAAAGCCTTGGCAGTTTATGCTATCGTGGCTGACGACAAAAGGCGTAACAACTAAATCACCTATTTTAAATGGCATATCACCAAAAACCATTTCGAGCCTATTGTCAACCTGACTATGCAAAACCGGCCAAACTAAAGCATGAGCATAAACTTTTATTTTATGTTTAGCAATAATGCTTTTTAAGCCTTTAATATGATCGCTATGCTCGTGAGTTATAACAATAGCATCAATTTCATCTAAACTAACCCCCGCCTCATTAAGCCTATTAGTTAATTCTCTTATTCCAAAACCGCAATCTAATAAAACCTTAGTTTTACCGGTTTCGATAAGTGTGCTATTGCCTTTACTTCCGCTTCCTAAATTTTTAACTCGCATAGTTTGATTATATCACTATTTTTTCTTTAAGTAAACTTATTAGATATCAAGATAACTTTGGCCATTAAGATATTTTGTTAAAATCTCTTCAATTGTTTTCTTACTAGCCCCAAAAGCATCACAAAACTTCTCTGCATTAACCTTTCCAAATTTGTTGGTTTTATATAGTTTTTTAAGCCCCTTTAAAAAGCGTTTTTGCCCGATAGTTTGGTTCATTTCGTTAAACATAATAGCCCCTTTAACATAAACCATATAAGTATATTCATATTCACTTGAATAATCGCAAACCGGCATATTCATTTTTCTGTTAACAAAAATATTAATAGTGTTAAAAACTTCCAAATATAAATTATATCCCGCCGCCGCGTCTTCAATTAAAGTTTCCATATTAACGCCATATTTTGGGTGCTGATCAAAGAAAAGAAAAGTTGAAAACTCACTAAGCCCTTCATCAAACCACGCATCAACAACTTGGTTGTTCCCACAAACTCCATACCACCATTGGTGTGCAATTTCGTGAACTATAACTTTTTGATATTCCTCTTTTTCTGTAATTAGGCTGCTTGCAATAATAAGGTTAGGATATTCCATTCCCCCCTGCATAAATGGAGATTTAACAATGTTTAAAGTTTTATAAGGATACTCACCAAAGTTGCTTGAATAAGTAAAAAACGCTTCACAGGCTAATGTTAAATAATCTCTTGCATTTTCATCATCTTCGCCAGCAAAATAATTAATAGTTGTGTTACCAATTCTATCGCTTAAAATATTATTTGATTTTGTTAAAACAAGGGCAAAATCTCTTATAGCAAGACCATTAACATTATAGACATTGTTTTCGCCATTTTGCGTTACGCTAACAACTTCCCCACTGCTAGCGAAATTATAATCTTTAGGAATTGAAAAAACGGCGCTGTAATTAGAAACGTTTGAGTTAAAAGGATCACCCGTTGCGTAATATGGAGTTGTGTCCCACTCTCCGCTTTCAAGATAATCGCAAACTATTGGATAAAAATTTCCAAGGTTAACATTATCTTCAAAATAACCCATTCGGTGCGTGCAGTTAGGAAGTGTTAAAACAAACTCAATTTCAATATTTGTTCGCGCTTTTTTGGCTAATCCTGAAATTAAATCAACCTTTAAAATATCTTTATCTTCGCCTAAAAGCGTTACCGGTTTTGGCTCATTTTCGGCTTTAAGGCTTGTTATTTTAAAGTCAGCATAGCTCACGCCATTAGGAAAACACCTTGCCTTTGTTAACTCAGTATAAGGCAAAACGCTTGCCCCTTCGCAAAAGGCCTTTGGGTAAAGATGAAAACAAACATCATTTAAAACTGAATCCGTTTCATTATAAAAATCAACCTTTTCTTTAACAAGTAACGAATGGTCGCTTTCAGCATAAACAGCATCAAGCGAATAGTTTGTTCGGTTTTTGCTAGCGCTTGCAATAACGTGTTCAAAATCGTTTGTTATAATAAAATAAGCACCAATGCCAATAATAAAAACGGCAATAAGTGCAAAACTAATAAATTTTATAAGCTTTTTGTTAAGTTTCATAAACACCTCAATAATGCTTATGAAAAAACGTTTAAATTTATGAAATAAAAAACGGGCAATGCCCGTTTATAAATATAATTAAAACTAGAATATTATAAAATTTGAGTTACCGTGTCGCTTGATATGTTCATATTTTGTAACTGGTTGCTCCAACTCGTTCCGTTGCTAGCGTTTGTCCCTGAAATTGTGCATAGAAAATTATATTCAATATATTCTCTCATTATTTCAACTTTAACAGGTGATTGAAGTGTTACATAATGTGGCTCATTATGAAATCCTTCCTGGTAAACAAGTTGACTTGTTTCAGCCCAAAGAAATTCATTTGTTGAGTTTTGGCTATAAATATAATCACCAGTTAATAAATCACTAAACGTTGTGTAAATATCCATCGAACAACCAGAGTTTAGACCAAATGAGGTGTCACTATAAACGATGCTATGTTTATAAATATTTTGAACTGATAAACCATTGCTTGAAACAAAGCCTGAAAGAACATTATTTGAAGCATCAGTTCCGCCAGTAACTTGAATTGTTCTATATGCTTCATTAGTCCATCCATCATTATCATCATAAGCTTTAACCCTGCTAGTATCGGCTTTTACATAATAAAGTGAGCCTTTTTCAATTCCAACAAAGTTTTCTCCATTTGATGTAAAGTTTACCGCATAAGTTGTGTTATCTGCTAAAGCGCTAGTGTTTGGTGTTGCATTAAACATCCAACTCGTTGAAGCAAGTGAAGGAGAAGGTGATGATGATGTGTGTTGAGTTGCAGTTAAAGGAAGACTAGCGTTAATATAACTAACTTTCTCAGCTGCTGAAATATTTGAATCTTGTAACCTTTCTGCTACTTTATTACCAACGAAAGTATCGAAACTATTGCTAATTTCGTTCCAAGTTATCTTAACATTAAGTGGAACAGTTATTGATTGAGTTGCGTTTGCTGGCATTGCAGAAATTTGAGAAGACAATGCCGTTACACTTCCACTTGAAGCAGCCGCAACCGCACTAGCAAAATCTTCAGCTAAAGTTGAAGATGTCCCATTCCCTATTGTTACATCAAAAACATCAGCAAGAGTTGTACTAGTTGTAACAAGTGAGTCAGAAGCACCTGCCGTTGTTGCTTTATAAGCAGTAAGTAATGATGACCAGTTAGAAGTTGTAAAAACTCCCGTTCCAGTTATTGTTGGAGTTGCTGCTGTTATATCAGTTACAACTTGAGAGAAATAACTAACTGATGTTGATGTTTGCTTAGTCTCGCCAGGAGCAACTAATGCAACTGTTGCATTAACGTCGATTGATCCCCCAGTTATCAAAAAACCAGCGCTTTGAACTCGGCCGCCACTTGAAATTTGGCTAACAAATTTTGCGTAAGTAAATCCAACGGCGGTTGTTGAAATTATCGTCAACAACATTATCGCAATAACCCAAGTTAAAAGATTATTCTTCCCTTTTTTCATTTGCTTATCCCCGCTTATAATTACTTTAATACATTATATATAATAACACCCCC
>JAFZXQ010000074.1 GCA_017616705.1 Clostridia bacterium
ATATCTAGTTTATCAGAACAAACTAAAACCTTTTCAATAATAGATGATTGTTTACGCGTTTTAGAATGGTTTTTTATAGCGGTTAAAATTCGTTTTTTTGAAGTTTTTAATAGTTTGCCTTTTAAAAATATTTTTGCAAATTTATAACTTCTTTTTGCGTGATTATGTTTGCCACCAAGGTTGCCAATATCATGAAGAGAACAGGCAATAAGTGTTTCTTGCAAATAAATTGGATTGATTTTAAATTCATCAAAAAGCGAACGTGCAATTGTTATGCAGGAATAGGCGTGGCGAGTTCCATGAGAACAAATTAATTTTTGGTCATTATAATCTATTTTTGATAAGATTGCTTTAATCGTTTTATCATTGATAATATCATTATAAGTTAGCATAAAAAACCCTTGCAAAATCTTATGCAAGGGTTAATTTATTTATTCTTAATTATAGCTTAATTTTCCGTTTAATTTTACGTTAAAAATGGCAAAATTTAGGGTTGGGCTAGCGTAAACTTCAGTATTGACTAATTCTATTGAAATAATCGTTTCGGCCGTTGATAGTTCAAATATATCTTTAATTAAAATTTCTTCAGATTTTGTTTGATTTGCGTTATATGTTGTATAAATCGTATAGGATTTTTGCTTAACTTGTTTTGCGCCAACAATTGAGCCACCCTTAAGGTTGGTTACAACTATTGAGAATTGAAGTTCGGCTGTCTCATTTGTTAAAACATCAAATGATAACGTGTTAATTTCATAGTTATAAAGCCATTCGCTTGAAAGGTTAATATTAATCTTGTCATATTGCCTAGATATTGGGGTTGAGCCAATAAAATCAGAAGATGACGTTCTAACTTCGTCATAACTATTAAATAGGGTATAACTCGAACTAGTTAAAGTATAATAATTCATATCAAGATCGCTGTTTTGTTCCCAGCAACCAACGCTTAAAAAACTGCAAAAGATTAATAATATTAAACAAATCAGGCTCTTAAACTTATTATTTTGCATTTTCTGGATCATAAACCTCGTTTCCATCATTAATATACATAAACCCAAGTGTTCCTTTTCCGCAATGGCTTGCTATTGTTGAACCGGTTGTTGAAACAGTTAATTCATCAAAAATGTTTTTAGATTTAACATATTCATAAACTTCGTTAACAATTTCAGGCTCTAGGAAAGAGTGAACTAGAAAAGCGCGTTTTCTGTCAGGGTGGTCAAACTCACTAAGCGTGTCGTCAACATAACTAAGTAAAACCTTATTCATTTTTCCTCTAGGCATTCCGTGAGGCTTCATAACTCCATCAATAACTAAAATATGAGGCTTAATTTTAAAAAGGTTGGCCCCGATCATTGCGATTCCTGAGCAGCGCCCACCACGATAAAGATATTCAGTGTCTTGAATAATAAAACTTGCTTGAACACTAGGAACACGCTTTGAAATTTCTTCAACGACTTGGTCAGCGGTTTTGCCTTCGTCAACTAAATCTTGAGCGGCTAAAACTAATAACCCGGTTCCACTTGAAAGGCTTTTTCCGTCAATAACGTGAACTTTTCCTTCAAAGGCTAATGCGGCCTGAACGCTTTGATTAAACTGAACAGATAACCCGCTTGAAAGGCCAATATGAACTATTTCATCGGCTTCTTTAAGACAATCTTTAAAAAACCTTGTAAACTGGTCTTCAGTTAAAGCAGCAGTTTTAGGCAATTTTTTATTGATTTTAACATATTCAAAAATGTCAGGCGCAGTAACTGTCACGCCATCAACATATTCATCATTGCCCAAAACAATATTAAGGCAAATTTGCTTAATTCCTCTTTTAGTTAAAATTTCTTTGCCTAAATCGCAAGAACTATCTGTTGTTATTAGGACTTTTTTCATAAATTTTCTCCTTTGATTATATCTTAGAGATTAAAACGCTTGCAAGAGTTTCCCCATAGGGAACAAATATAACGGCCTCTCCGATGATGTCTTTAAATTCAACCGGCCCAAAAAATCTGCTATCAGTTGAGTTATTCCTGTTATCACCCATAACGAAATATTGGTTTTCTTCTAGCGTTACGCTAAATTCGTGATTAACTGCCAAATTTGTTGAAAAGGTATTGAAATAAGCATAGGCTTCAGCATCAGTTGATTCAAAAGCATATTCCATTTTTTCATAAATAACGTAAGGCAATTCTCCGCCCAGTTCGTTTAGTTTTGTTCCGTTGAGGTAAACTTCATAGTAATAAGCAGGGTGACCATCTTTAGAGTGAGGGAGGATATCTTCAATTTTAAAAGTCAGCGTGTCACTGGGTTGGCCAATAACTCGTTTTATGATTTTATGTTCAGTTGTTGTGTAATTAGAATTAATTATAACGACTGAGCCAAAGGTAATATTATCTTTACTTGGTTGGCGGTAATAAACAACATCAGTTTGCTCGGTTCCGTAAGTTCCGATAGCACTTGCGTTAATTGAAGGGAGCATGCTATAGCCGTTAACAGCGATTGGTTTTAAAATGATTTGAAAGGTTAAAGTAAAACAAATAAAACAAAAAGCAAAAATGGCTAATATTGTAACAAGGGGATTATCTCTTGGAATATAAACTTTATTTTGCCTATTATTTTTAGTTGTTAATTCCTTTAAATCATCTTCATTATTCATAATATTACTTAATTATATTAACATAAAATAAAAAATTGATAAACAATTTTAAACTAAGTTTATCAATTTTTATAGATTTTATGGTTGTTTTTGTTAATTATTCGCTTCTAAGAGCTAAAACAGGATCCTTTTTTGCTGCAATATTAGCAGGAATTAAACCGGCAATCAATGTTAAAACAACGCTTATTGCAATTAGAATCAAAGCACCAAAAACAGGCAAGTTAGCAATTCCGCTTATTCCGGTTACGCTTGTTAAGATTATATTGATTGGAATAATTAAAAGTATTGTTATGGCAATTCCCATAAGTCCGCTAGTTAAACCAACAATAAATGTTTCAGCGGTAAACACGCGTTTAACGTCACGTTTTGAAGCACCAATACTTCTCAAAACGCCAATCTCACGCGTTCTTTCAATAACTGAAATATAAGTTATTATTCCTATCATTATTGAACTAACAATAAGTGAAACGCTAACAAAAGCAATTAAAACATAGGTTATTGCTGAAATAATTGTTGTTACTGAACTCATAAGCGTTCCAACGGTGTCAGAATAGGTAATAATTTTGCTTTCTTCACCGTTATCAACACATTGTTTATTATAAGTTTCAATAAAATCTTCAATTTTTGCTTTTGCTTCGAAGTTGGTTGGGTAAAGTGAAATTGAAGTTGGAACTGATTTATCAACATAACCTAGCGCAGTCAAAATATCGTTTTGCGTTTTTCCTTCGCTAGCAAGTGTCTGGTTGGTTAAAACATCAATAGTTGTTGACGCTAATTGGCTAGCAATAATCGGGCTAGCGTTGTTTTGAGTTATAACATAGTCAGTTAGTTTTTTGTTATAGCAAACTGTTGATTTAGCCATATGAACACGGCTTGTTGGTTTTTCTCGCATTATTCCGCTAATTGTTACCGTTATTGCTTTATCGCTGTTATAAAGGTTAGTAATTTTTGTTTTATAAAGTTCAGGATCGGTTGTTCTGAGCGTTCTGATGTCAAGGTAAGTGTCATCACTTTGAAGTTCGTAATAATCACTTTCTAGAATTAGTTTATATGTTAACCCAATGAAATCGTCATAATTAAATGTTTCGGTGTGTGAAGTGTAATCTTGACCATTGATATATTTATCAAGCAAAATTTCAAGTTCGTCTTGGTTAAGAAGCCCTAAACCAAAGAGCGTATAATCACTTATTTCATTGTTTTGGTCAACAATAATCATAAGTTCGTTATATTCAGTTGCCCACTTGCTGTTTTCACCAATAAGTTCATATTGTGATTCAATTAAGGTTTGGTTATCTAGAATTTCACTCCAAAGGTCATTTGAATAATAACTGCTTTCGCTTCCAAACATATAAGAAAGCAAGGTATAGCGTAATGCTTGATCTGAATGTGGGTCAAGAGGGTGGCTTAGAGGATATGCTGCAATAACGTCGGCAAAAACAGATGTTGGGTTTGCTTGAATAACGCCACCATTTAAAGTGCTGTTAAAGTAACCGTTAATTTTAGCATTTGAATAAGAATATTGAATTGCACTCGTTAATGATTCAATTTCATCTTTGCCATCGCCTTCAATATATGTTTTAAATGAAGCGGTGTCATTTTTTGAAGATGAAACGTTAAATTTGCTTAACATATCAGTTAATTCGCTGTTAGTATAAACCTTATCAAGCTCGTTGTTTTTCTTATTTTTATCATCATTCATAAAAATTTGCATTAAGCTGATAATTTCATAACTACTGTTGTTAACGGTTACAGGGTAAGAAGAAAGGGTGTCTTTTTGAATTTTGGTAACATAAGCGTTAAAACCATTAGAAATTGCTAAGATTAAGGCAATTCCAATAATACCTATTGAGCCTGCAAAAGCCGTTAAAATTGTTCGTGTTTTTTTGGTTAAAAGATTTTTAAAACTTAAAGTTAGGGCAGTAAAGAAACTCAT
>JAFZXQ010000075.1 GCA_017616705.1 Clostridia bacterium
AAATAATATCTTCATAAGCAAGGCTAGCTAATGAATCATAAACAGCACAATCTTTATCTATAATCATTTCATCACCCAAAGCATCAACGCTAATATTTAAGTCATCTAAAAGCGTAAAAGAAAGGCTATTTTCAGTTTGCTTATCAGTAATCAAAATGTGGATTAAATCATGGCCTATTTTGCCACTATTTTTATCTATTTGCCTTGTTCCAAAATCATATTCATATTTATCATCAGAAAAGAAAGCATTTGCGTTTAACATAAAAAATTCTCCTTAACTATATTTTACTTATTTTAAAGAGAATTTCAATATTTAAAATAATATAAAATAAAAAAGATGACTAAATCGTCATCTTAATATATTTCTTTTAAAATCTCCATAACGTCTTCTCTAGTAAAGATCTTGTTATTTGTTACGCTCGCACCATCATTCATTGCCTTTTCGCAAATTAAATCAAGTTCATTTTCTGTTGCACCATAGTCAGTTAGTTTTAATTTAATTCCAGTTTTTTCTTGAAGTTTTGTTATTAATTCTTCAAGTTTATCAATAAATGTTGTTGCCCTTTCATTTGGTTTTGTGTAAGCAAAAGTATCTTCATTTGTTAAGTATAACAAAAGATTTGAATATTCAACATGGTTAACGTCTTTATTAAACCTTAAGCAAGGAACAATTAACATCATCATTGCAACGCCATGAGGAATATTTAAAACTGCCCCAAGCGCATGACCAATAGCATGAACAATTCCAACCATTGAATTAGAAAAAGCAAGCCCTGCCATATTGCTGGCTAAAAGCAAATTAGATTTTGCAACGCTATCGCCATCAACCGCATCAAGTAAGTTTCCTGCAATTAATTTTACTGCCCCAAGCGCATAAACATCACTAATCGGATTTTTTTGAAGACTTGAATATGCTTCAACAGCATGCGTTAAAGCATCAATAGCGGTTGAAACCAAAAGTTTAGCAGGTAAATTTTGTGTCATCTTTAGATCTAAGAAACAACAATCAGGCAATAACTCACTTGAAATAAACTCAAGTTTTGTTTTTGTTTTAACATCTTTAATAACAGCAACCGAAGTAACCTCACTTCCCGTTCCACAAGTTGTTGGGACAACAACAAAGGCAACGCTTTCACCTTTTTTAACAATTTCATTTCCAGAAAGGGTTATGATATCTTCACAATTTTGAGATAAAACTAACTTAACGCCTTTAGCAGTGTCAATAACTGATCCCCCACCAACAGCAACAATTCCATCACACTTATTGTTTCTATAAAGCCTTGCAATTTGGTTTATAGTTAACGTTGAACTATCAGCCGGAATTTTCGTAAACTCTGTTTTAAACTTAACAGGCTTTACTGCGTTTTTAAAAACATCAAGCGTTCCGCAGGCCACTAACCCCTCATCACTTAAAAGAAGTGGATTCTTACAATTTAAAAAATCTAGTTCATAAGCAAGGTTAGCAAGTGCGTTTTCCCCACAACAAACCTTAACTTGACCATTAAATTCAAAATAATTACTCATAAAACCTCCTCATTTTGTGGTTTTTCTTCATTTTCTGCATTATTTTCAGTATTTTCTATGTTGTTTTCTTCTATTTCTGAAGTTTTTTCTTCGTTTTTATTGTTTTCTTCTATTACTTCTTTCTTTTTCTGCAATTTTGTCTTTTCTGTTTCTATTTTATTATTGTTTTTACTATTATCTTTACTTTGAAGTTTATTAGCAGAACCAAAAAGAACAAACCAATAAAGTTTTATTGAAGCAAACTCTTTTGGAGTTTTAGGAAGAAACTTTTTAGTTATAACTCTAGGAAGAAGATATTTTTGCGCAATTTCAATAAGCCTAACTAAAATAATTGCATTGTTAATATTTCCGCTAAGTAAAATATCATGCCTGCAAAAACTTTCCCTAACGCCAAACTTACCTAAAAGGCAGGCGCTAGCAGATTTTTTGTTTTTAAAGATGATTTTAATTTCTTCATCAAACTCTTCTTTTTTCTTATTTGAAAAAGTTAACTTATTATCCTTTTTATAAATTTCAAGAAGCGTTTTGCCACCAAAAATTTGCATGCTAACTTTTAAGTTAGTTGGCAATGAAGAAAATTCTTTTTTTGCTAAACTTTCTTTTTCTTTTAAATAAACAAGCGCTTTACCAAGCAACTTACTTATTGTTTTTAAAACAAAAAAACTTGCCATTTTTTCTCCTAGTTTTATTATAACATAGCAATAATAAAACGCAAAAGAAATAGCAAGTTATTCTAAAATATCTATTATTTATTAAGATTTTGAATGACGTTTTTTATATTATTTGAAATATTTAAAGCCTCTTTTTCGCTTTTTGATTCAACCATAATTCTAATAAAAGGCTCAGTTCCAGAAACCCTAACCATAATTCTTCCGTTCATCAGTCTTTTTTCTTCTTCTAAAACAACACTTGATAGTTCTTCACTGTTTATTATTTTAAACTTATCATCAACTTTAACATTAACATTAGATTGAAAATATGGTTTATAACTAATTAGTTTTGACAAACTTTTTTGCTTTCTAACTAAAATCTCACAAACATTTAAAGCATTTAAAATTCCGTCACCTGTTTCAAGTTTTGTTTTCATTATAATATGCCCTGATTGTTCGCCGCCTAAAAACAAATCTTTATCTATTAATGCCTGGCTTACAAACTTGTCGCCAATTTGAGTTCTAATTAAACTAATCCCTGCTCTTTTTAAAGCAACTTCAACACCGGTGTTAGTATGGGCTGTTCCAACAACACAATTCCCTTTTAGCTTGTTTTTTTGCTTTAAATCTTTTCCAAAAAGAAAAAGTAAATCGTCGCCATTAACAATTCTGCCTTGTTCGTTAACCGCAATAACTCTATCGCTATCCCCATCAAAAGCAAACCCAACATCAAACTTGCTTTTAACAACAAATTTTACAAGGTTTTCGGGATAAAGCGCCCCACAATTATCATTTATATTTTTCCCATCAGGCAAATTAGAAATTGCTTTAACCTTTGCGCCTAACTTTCTAAAAACCTTTGGTGCTATAAAACTAGCCGCCCCATTTGCGCAATCTAAAACAACTTTAAGCCCATCAAGCCTAACCGAAATAGAACTAGTTAAAAAATCAATATATTTTCTTTTTAAACTTGGCTTATAACTAAATAAACCAACATTAAGCGCACTTTCACATTTTTGATTAAGAAACTTGCGCTCTAAATCATTTTCTTCTTCCTCACTAATCTTAGTTGCATTCTTATTAAAAATCTTTATTCCATTAAATTCAGCAGGATTATGTGATGCTGAAATAACAACTCCAAAATCAAAATTAAGCGTTTTAGCTAGATATGCTACTCCTGCCGTTGGGCAAACTCCAACGCTCGTTACATTTGCTCCACTGTCAACTAACCCCGTGCAAAAAGCCAACATTATCAAATCGCCACTTACGCGCGTATCCTGGCCAACTAAAACATTAACCTTCCCATAATTAGATCCTAATGCATTCCCAACCTTATATGCAATGCTTGAAGATAGAGTGTCGTTAACCTTTCCCCTTAATCCATCAGTTCCAAAAAACAAACCCATAAAAACTCCTTAAATTTTCTTAATTCATTTTATGAGTAGTGTTTTGTTTTTGAAACAAAAAAGTGTAGCCTTTGCTACACTTTATTTATCATAGTTAAATATCTAAAGTCCTTTTTCTTCTTCATTAAATGGCCATGACTCAACTATTGAATCAATTAGATCATTTCTGTTAAATGTTATTTGATCTCTATTTAAAACTTTTAATGGTTTATGTAATGCATACGCAACACCCAAATCAAAAACGCTTCCCGTACTTGATTGATCATAATAAATATTTACTTCTTGTGATGATGCTACTGCCTCAGCATTTTGCCTACAAATAGCATATCCACCAAATAAATCAGTTTGCCTTGTGTGAAGATGTGGCGCATGAATTTTATAACCATTATTGTATTTTTCTTTAACAAAGTTTTCTATCCAGGTTTTTTGCTCTTGTGTTGCGTTTCTTACTGGGCATATTAAGAATATTTTATTTTGCGTTGGGTTATCAATTATTTTACTTAATTTAACTCCAATTCTTTTAATATTTTCTATTCTTTTGTCCATTTCTGTTATTACGTTAGAATAATCAAACGCTGGAAAATTTTTATCGCCAATCTTACTCCAAACATAAGGCATCATTGAAAACGATTTATTAGTTTCTTCCAAATTCAAATCTTTTTCATTTAATATTCTAATTTTGGCGCCATTAACAAACAACATTCCTAAAATAAATAAACATTTTTTATTAGTTGGCTCTAAAACTATTGCAGCGCTATTAGAGTTTTCAATGTTTGTAAGTTCTTCATCTATATTCAAATTATCATAATTCAAGTATAGTAACATAATTAAATCCTCGCTTTTTTAGTTATATGTTACATTTTACACCATGTTTAAAATAATTTAAAGGTTTAACGTAATTCTTAACCTTTCCCGCAACAGTTTTTGTATTTTTTGCCGCTGCCACAAGGGCATGGTGAATTTCTGCCAATTGGCTTTTCCTCATTTTTCTGTTGCGCATGTGTTTTATATTCTTGAAGTTTTTTCCTTTGAGGAAGGCTAACTTGGTTATTGTTTATAACGATTTTAACATTTAAAAGCGCTTCAACAATATCTCTTCTTAAGCTCTCACCCATTTGGTCAAACATATCAAAGCCTTCTTGTTGGTAAACAGTTACTGGATTTTGGTTACCATAACCACGAAGCCCAATACCCTGCCTTAAGTTATCCATATCATCAATATGGTCAATCCACTTTCTATCAATAATTCTGAGCATTATTGTTCGTTCAACTTCGTCAAACTTAACGCCCATTTCAGAATATGCTTTGATATTATTTTCATATCTAGTTTTAATCTTATCCGCAACCGCTTTTATAACTTCATCTCTAGCGTTGTTTTCAATTAATTCTTTAGTTATGAAATTACTTTCTGGCTCAATTAACTTTTGCTCAAACTCGCGGTTTAACTCTTCAACGTCAGTTTCTTCAGGGTGCCTAAAGTCGCAATATGTTTCGAGCAAACTTTCAGTTACTTCATCAACCATTTGTAAAATTCGCTCATGCATATTTTCGCCAGCTAAAACCCTATCTCTTAACGCATAAACTTCTTCACGTTGTCGGTTTAAAACGTTATCAAATTCAACAAGATTTTTTCTTATTGAGAAGTTATAACTTTCAACTTTCTTTTGCGCTGTTTCAACGCCACGTGAGAAGAATTTCCAGTTAATGCTAGTATCTTCATCAAGTTTAAACATTTGAGCCATGCTCTTTAATCTATCACTTCCGAAAACTCGGCTAAGGTCATCATCAGCTGAAATATAAAAAATGCTAACGCCAGGTTCGCCTTGACGACCAGCACGTCCTCTAAGCTGGTTATCAATTCGCCTGCTTTCATGACGCTCAGTGCCGACAATTTTTAACCCACCAAGTTCAATAACCTTATCCCTGTTTTCCTTAATTTCAGGGGCAAGGTCGGCAAGCGTTTTAACATAAAGTTTATGCGCCTCTTGAACTTCTTCGTCATCAGGAACAAAATAACTTGTTGCCTTGTTTATAACTTCTTCGCTATATCCAGCTTTAACAAGCTCTGCCTTTGCCATAAAGTCTGGGTTACCGCCAAGCAAAATATCTGTTCCACGGCCGGCCATGTTAGTTGCAATAGTAACTGAACCAAGCCTTCCCGCTT
>JAFZXQ010000076.1 GCA_017616705.1 Clostridia bacterium
CAGCAATTAAGGAATTTGGAAGAATTGACATTTTTGTTAATAATGCAGGAGTTAACCAACCAGATAAACCGATTTGCGAACTAACTAGCGATGAAATAAAATTTTTAATTAATGTTGACTTAATGGGAACAATAAATGGCTCAAGAATTGCTTTCAATAAAATGAAAGATCAGGGTTTTGGACAAATCTATAACATTGAAGGTTATGGAAGTAATGATGCTATGATGACGGGGTTAACACTTTATGGAACTAGTAAGCGCGCTGTTACTTATTTTACTCAGGCACTAGCAAAAGAAAGTGCTGATTTAACAAAAGGAGTTGTTAAAGTTTGTAGGCTAACCCCAGGAATAATGATTACCGATTTTATAACCAGCGCTAATGGTGGTAAAACGAAAATTGAACTTCCAGAAAAAACCAAAAAGATTTATAATATTTTAGGCGATCGCCCCGAAACGATTGCTGAATATCTTGTTCCTAGAATGATTAAGAACAATAAAAACAATAATAAGATAGTTTGGCTATCAAATCGAAGGGCTTTTGCGAAATTTATTTCATATATGTTTAAAAAGAGAAATTATTTTGAATAAAAAACGCAAAATTTAATAAAAGTAATCAATAAAACCTGCAAAAACGCAGGTTTTTTATTTTGGCTCATTTTGCTCAAATTTTAATTTGGGCAAAATCTGGTCTTTTTTGATAAAAATGTTTAAAAACTATTGATTTTGATTTAAATATATTATATAATATAGCCAGCTAAAGAGGTGGGAACTATGGTTATAACTAATTTAGGAAATGCTAAAAACTATCTTAGTGTTAAAAACTATTTGAAAGAGTTAAGGAATATTCATGACAGGGTTGCTGGCGACCCTTCTTATTTTGCTGGTTATTTTTATAACGGAAGACTTCCTGATGCTTCTTCAGTTAGTGATTTAAATAGATGCTTGGCTAAGGGGAGGGAAAGTAAACTTGCTGAATATGAATCACTTTATAATCTTTCAACTAGCATAAAAAATTCAAATAAAGTTTATGAATCATTGCCAACATATAATGATGTTGATGAAGCATATTATGCTTTTGATAAAAACTTTAATAAAATTGCCAATTCTCAAACGGCTAAGGCAAAAAGAATTCCTGAAGGCGTTGAAATTGACGTTGAAATGTTAGAGAAGGCGCAAGCCGAAAAAGATGCTAAGTATAAAGACTATACTCAAAAACTTGCTGCAAAAAAGAGCGCGGGACGAAAACTTGCAGGAAGGAGAGGGCTATTAGCCTTGGCTCTTCTTGGATTTGGTATTGGCGTTGCTGGCGGTATTGGCTTGTTATGGCTTGGGCTTTCAGTTTTAGCAACCGGAGCGTTAGGAACAAGTGTTGCAGCGTTGATTGGTTCTGTTGCTGGTGGTATTGGTGTTTTAGTTTTCTCAGGAAGATTTTTGTGGGGAAAACTTGTTACAGGGGCCGCTACAAAACTTGGCGAAGCAAAAGGCTTATATGTTCATACTAAAGAAGAGTTAAAAGCCGCTAAAGAGGGTTGGCTTCAAACATATCGAAACTTTGAAGAATTAAGAAGGTATGTTGCTAGCATAACAAAGGGTTATGTTTATGAGCCAGACTTTAATGCTATGGGTGCGGCTGATGCTTATAGCAGGTTAAAAGAAGGCAAACCTGTAAGTAGTGAGAGTTATGTTGTTGACGGCGAAAAAATGCAAACGCCTGAAAAGGTTGAGAGCACTCCTGCTAGCGCTCAACAAGCTCCAGCCCCTGTTATGGCTCAAAATAGCCAAGATGAACAAGTGCTTGAAATGAAGAAATCACCAGACGAAACGCCTGTTGAAGCTCAAAATAATGAAGAAAACAAGGTTGAACAAGAAGGGCAACCTGCTATTATTCCAGCATTTTCTAGTGAAGAATTTGTTAGCGATCAACCAAAGAAAGAGAAAGAAGTTAAGGCTGAAAGAGAAGAAGTTAAGGAAGAACCAAAAGAAAGCCAAGAAGAAACAAAAGAAGATGAATTTGTTTCTGGCGAAGTTGTTCCTGAAGATAAGCTTAGTAAAGAAGAAAAAGATGCTTTAATTTTTGCAAAAGAAGTTGCTGAAAAACATAACGAAAGCGAAGTCGCTGACAAAGAGATTGCTGAAAAAGAGGTTAAAGAAGTAAAAGCAGAGCAAAAAGAAGTTTCTAAGCCTAGCCAACAAACAGGTGCTCGCGTTTTTGATGAAGAAGTTGAAAAAGTAGCAAAATCAAGTTTGTTCGGCAGAATTGCAGCTAAAGCAAGAAATATCAATGAAAAAGTAGTAACTGGTCCTGAAGAAGAAAAAGAAGAAACCAAAGAAGAGCAACAAAGCGCATCTGATAATAAAGAAGATAAAAGTTTGTTTAGCAGGATTGTTTCTAAGGTTAAAGCAAAAGCTAATGAAATTAAAGAAAAAGTTCTTAGTGACGACGAAGAAGAGGCTGTTAGCGAAGAAAATATTGAAGAAAAGCCAACAAAACCTGTTGAGCAAACAGCAACAAGAGTTGGCGAAGATAAAGCAGAAAAACTTGCTAAGTCTAGTTTATTAAGCAGAATTCTTGCTAATAAGAAGAAACAAGCAGAAGAAACTGAAAATAAAC
>JAFZXQ010000077.1 GCA_017616705.1 Clostridia bacterium
AATAACACCCGCTTGAGTTATTTTTATTGAGTTAAAAATCTCTGTTAATGGGTCATAAACAATTGGTTCTTCATCAGCAGCAAAAGCAATATTTTTTGATGAAAAACCAAACGCTATTCCTAAAAATAGTGGAAGCGTAAACAATATTGCTATAAAAAGTGAAAGTCCCCTAAATTTTAATTTTGTTTTAAACATAAATTTCCCTTAATTAGTTTTCAGTTGCTCCATCAATAACAATGCTATTACGTTTTCTAATATCATAGAAAATAGCTTGTTCATTAAGCCTTCTTCCAGAAATGTAAGGCATTTCAAGTTCACCATATTTATAAATTTTTCCAGCGATTTGGAATGATGGAGTAATGGTGCTTTTTGCTGGGTGAGATTGGAAGATTTTAGCAATAACTTCGCCAAGAGGTATTTTATCAAGTTCACTAGGGTAAATAAGTGGGCGAGCCTGAAGAGAGGTGTTAGTGCTTGGGCCTGTGCTGTTTTTGCCATCTTTGCTCTTAGAACCACTTGATTTGCTATCAACTTCAATAGTATAGTTTCCTAATTCTTTACTAAATGCCTCACGAGTGTTAAGGTCAGGCGTTCCATAGAAAAGGGTGCACTTACATTGTCCGCGGACGATTTCGCTTGTTTCTTTTCCGTAAACGCTTTCAAGTTGAGAATAACTTTGAATTGCCATATTTAAATAAACCCAACGGCTTCGACCAACGGTTATCATTCTATCAAGTTGGCCAATTTTTGGCATGTTAGCAAACTCATCAAGGATATAAAACATTGGACGTTTCAAGTGAGCCATTTTATCACTATTTGTTTTTTCATTGGCTCTGGCTTTTCTAACAAGTTCCTTATAAGATTGAGAAATACAAATAGAAGCAAGGCCATATCTTGTTGCTCTTTCATCAGGAACTTTGATAAAGAATGCTGTTGGGCGCTCGTCAAATTGGCTAAAATCAATTTGGTTTTTAGCGGTTAGCAAGCATATTCCGTTATCGGCAAATAGGGCAAGTTTGTTAGCAAGCGTACTCATATAACCATCACGTGTTGTTTTAGCTTGAGATTGGGTAATATGAACGGTTAATTGCCTTGTTTTGCTCATTGGGCTACGGCCGTTAAAATATTGCTTGATATATTCAAAATCATTTTCCTTGTTCATTGCAATTTTATAAGCGTTATAAAAATTGAATTTATCAAGGGTTAGGTTAAGGCGAGGGTCTTCGCTATCTTCAAGCATAGCAATTAATATTGCCATAAAATAGTCACGCGCACCATCTTCCCAGCCAGGTTCTTTTTCATTGGTTGTTGGGCAGATAGCCAAACAAACGTCTTTAAGGTCTTCAAGGCACTCGTCTTTAATTTTTTCTTTTTCAACTTCAACTTCTAATAGGGCATCTTTAAGGTTAGGGAATGCTTTATTAGAAAATTCATACCATTCGCTTTGATCAACGCTACCAATTTTCTTTATGTTAGGATATTTCATTAGCGGATCATTAATGTGTTTTAAAATAGTTCTTTCAAGATGAAGTTGAGATTGCCAGTTTTTATAAATTGATTCAAGCGGATTCCATTGAATTGAGTTATATGGGTCAACCATATCAAGAAGTTTAACGTCATATCCGCTGTTTTTAAGTTTTAAACTATGGTGGCTATAAAGTTCACCTTTAGGGTCAAAAATAAAGATGCTAGGTTTGTTTTTAAACTCACTAACAATTTGAATTGTTGGCTCAATAAACGCAACGGTTTTACCGGTTCCGGTTGCACCAACGATAAGGTTATGGCCTTCAGGAAGAAGCCTAACTTTTAAATGGCCGTTTTTATATTTAGCATAGAAGGGAAGCCCACGGCTTGAAATATTATGAAGGTCATAAAAATCAATAGCCTTAAACTTTTCATTAAGCTCTTTTTCAGTCATAAAATGCTCATTTTCAAGGTTGTCTTTACCTTTGATTTTGTCTTTTCCGCTTCCAAGAACAAAATTAAGAAGGCCAATAACAAGGGCTATTCCTTCAATAACCATAAACCATAACTGAGTTGATTTGCTCCAAACATGTTCAGGTAAAAGCGCTAAATCAAAAGTTTTAGCTTCAATTACCATACTGAGCGTTACGCTGAGCATATAGCCTAAAGCAAGGCATATTAAAACATACATCAGTGCATTATAAAATTTCGTTCCCTTTTCCTCTGCCATTATCCAAAACTCCTAAAATAAAATTTTAATTACCATTTGCCCAGTCTGAAAGAGGCTGTCTTATTGCATAAAGAATTACTAAAAGCAAAAGAATAACAACGGCGCCAATAACAAAACTAATAAGTTGTTTTTGAGCGGCTTGCCTATCCTTTGTTTCTTCGGCTTTAGAATATCTAACTCCGAAAATAATAACCAAAATAATAGAAAGCATGGAAACAACGCCAATAGCATAAGGCCCAACTTGGTCAATAAATTTATAAAGTGGGGCAGTTACAGTGCTGTCTTGTGGGACATCAGCTCCATCAAGGAAGAAGATGTTAAATAAAAAGTTTAATAAATTCATAATTAACTCCTAATATAAATTAAGTTTATCAAATTAAGGAAATTTTTGCAAACAAAAAATAGGCAATTTTTAAATATTAAAAATTAATTTTGAAATTTAAAAATTTTTTAAAAAAGTATTAAAAATCATTTTGAAGTTAAAAATTTTTGTGATAAGATGAGTTTAATATTCTTAGGAGGAAAACAGAATGAATTTGATGAATTTATTACTTGCTGAAGAAACAGTTATTAGTGAAGCATACCAAGCGTTTAAAAATGTATTTAGCATTGTTATGCCAGTTCTTCTTGGTGTTGTTCTCATTGTTGCTATCCCATTTGTTATCATTTTAGGTATTAACTATTCTAAAGCCGAAGACAGTGAGAAACGTGAAGAAGCAAAGAAAAGGCTCGTTGGTGCTATAGTTGGTGCTGTTGTTGCCGGAGTTATGGTTGCAGTTCTTTGGGTTCTTATTTCACAAGACGTATTCGCAGGCTTATTCCAATTCTAGAGATAAGATAGATTTAGAAAGAACATAAAACAAGTTAAGTTAAAGGCTACTTTGTGTAGCCTTTCTTTGCTTTCTAAAAAACTTTTAAATTTCAGCAACTAAGTGCAGAAATTCAAAAGAGCCACTGGTAGTCGCGTACAATGAGTACGCTCTAACCAGATGGCTTTTTGTTTTCTTTCTTATTTACTAAAATTTAAAAGTTTTTAAATCAAACTTCAAAATTTGGCGCCTAAGTTTGAAAACAGCAAGACTCAACCCCTTGCTAGTACAATGAGTACAAGCATCGGGGTATTCGCTTTTGTTTTCTTTCTTATGCATCCGAATTTAAAAGTTTTTTAATGTGTTCCCTTGAGGGAAAATTGATGGGTAAGGGTAACCAAAATTTTGATCAAAATTTTAAAAATTTTTTGGAAAAATATCGAAAGATGGTTTAATTTGTTTGGGAAAAAATTTTTTATATGTTAATATATATTTAAGTAAATTTTAGACTATATTTTTGTGCCTTAAAACAAACACTAAAAAATAGGAATTGGATAAATATGGGAGCAAAGGTTTTTAACTTTTTAGCAAACGCCGTAACCGGTGAAATGTCAAATGAAGCAATTGGGCTTGAAACGGGCTTTTTAAAAGTCATGACTAAAGTCGTCTCTTTTTTATGGAACCAAATTATGTCGGTGGTTCATTTTATTGTCAAATTTGCTTTAAACCTTTGCGACTTAATGCAATATTTTATTCAACGCCTTGTTGGAATTGATTTTTGGAATGATGCTTCATCAAACCTCTCTGAAATAGGTGAAAGTGATGTAATTTTTAGATTTTTGCTTAGTGATACTGTTAGAAGAGCGTTTAGAGGGGTTGTTATTGTCAGCATTATCCTCTTAATAATTTTCAGCATTGTTGCAATTGTTAGAAGTGATTACCAAACGGCTGTTAATGGTGATCTTAAGAGCAAGAAACAAGTTTTAGTTGCTTCTCTTAAAGCTATGTTTATGATAATTTTAATTCCGCTTATGTTAATTTTTGGCTTGCTTGCTAGTAACGCAATTTTAGCCAGCTTAATTAACGCAATAAGCCCAACAGCAACCCAGGTTTCATTAGGTGGAAAGATTTTCTCGGCAAGCTCTTATAGCGCTAATAGATATCGTGAATATGCCCAAGATGGCGTAAGGAATATGGCTAGTTACCAGTTTACTTTTGCCTATAACAAAACAATAACAGAAGAAACAGATTCGGAATCAGGGGCAACCTACTATATTTATACAATTTACCCAATTGGCGAAACTTTTGGTTATAGGTTTAAATTAATCGATCCTAATGGTCTTGATGATGAAATATT
>JAFZXQ010000078.1 GCA_017616705.1 Clostridia bacterium
ATTAAAACGCTAAAAACAAGCCTAAATGATTGCCAAACAATACCCTTTTTTGTTGCCTTAATTTGCTCTGGTGAAATTGATTCCGTTTCTTCTTCTGTAACGCTATTTTCGTTATTCTCTTGGCTTTCAACTTGCTCAGTTTGAGGCTCTTCTTCAACTTTCTTTGGCTTAATAATATCTTTTAAAGCGCTAATGTTAAAAATGCTTTCAAGCGCCATAATAGCAAACGCAAGAGTATAACTAATCAAAGCAAAAATTAAAAGCGTATTAATTCCCCAAAGAAGAAAGAAAATAACAAAAACCGTTGCACACAAAAACACAACGCTTTCGCTCGTGTTAAGATATTTAGCTAATGATGTTTTTTTCATAATTTACCTCACATTTATTTTACTCAAAGTTAGAGAGTGTGTCCACATTTTCAGTCCAAGTTGGTTTTAGTTTTTTAATTATTTTTTTGAAATTATCAGGAATTTTGCAAGAAAATTCCATGTCTTGTTTTGTTGAAGGATGTTTAAACCTAATTTTAACTGCACATAAAAATTGCCCCGGCAAATCAAAATCAGGTTTAGCCTTCCCATAAACAGTATCACAAACAATAGGGTGCCCTATGCTTTTAGCGTGAACTCTAATTTGATGAGTTCGCCCTGTTTTAAGGTTAAACTCAACAAGCGAATATTTATCAAAAAGCGCTAAAACTTTGTAATGCGTTTCGGCATATTTCCCGCCTTCGTCAATTGTCATCTTTTTATAGTCAGTTTTGCTTCGCCCAATCGGCTTAATAATCGTTCCGCTAAGCTCACGAAATTGTCCGTCACAAAGCGCAACATAAGTTCTTGCGCAATCATGAGTTGCAATCTGTTTTGCTAAATCAAAATGCGCCTCATTATTTTTAGCAACAACAATAAGTCCGCAAGTCATTTTATCAATTCTGTGAACAATTCCTGGCCTAAACGCTTCCCCAACTTTACTAAGGTTTTTGCTTCTATATAAAAGCGCGTTAACTAAAGTATGGTTTGGGCTTCCTGGCGCTGGGTGAACAACCATTCCCTGAGGTTTGTTAACAACTAAAACGTCATCATCTTCATAAACAACGTCAAGCGGAATATCTTCTGGCTCAACATTATCTAAATCAACTGACGCAATCAAATCAAGCGAAATAATATCTCCATTAGTTAAATTAAAACCTGCTTTAACCGGTTTAGAGTTAACTAAAACCCTGTCTTCATCAATCTGTTTCTTGATTTGCGAACGCGTCCAGCCATCAAGGTTATCCGCTAAATAAGTGTCAAGGCGAACCTTTTTATCGGTTTCTGCTATTAAAACTTGTTTAATATCTGTCATTTTTTTCTTCCTTTTTCGCCGGTTTATATAGGAATAATATATAAACAACAACTAAAATTGTGCCGATTGTTATAAAAGCATCTGCCATGTTAAAAATTGCAAAGTTAATAAACTTAAAATAAATAAAATCTCTTACGCCTGAAAAGATAACCCTGTCAATAGCGTTACCTATTATTCCGCCCAATAAAAGCGCAAGCCCAACGCTAAGTGTTTTGCTCTTAATTTTACGGCTTATAACGAGATAACAAATAAAGCCAACAACAATTATCGCAAGGGCTAAGAAAATCCATTTTCCGCCCTGAAATTGCCCAACTGCTGCCCCTTCGTTGAAAGAAGTTTCAATCCATAAAAAGTCGCCAATAAGCGAAAAAGACTTACCGAAGAAAACTGCCTTAGTTATAAGGTCAATCGCTAAACAAATTCCTGCTAAAACAAAGGTTAAAACTATCATCTTTCAGGCACCTCGTCCGCAAGAAATTCTTCAGTTTCGTTTAAAACCTTATTAGTTGTTTCTAAGCCGTCAAAATTCATAAAAGCGTGAGCAGCGCGCGTTTCTTTTTTAGGGAAAAACACAGTTTTTGTTTTAACGCCGCTCTCCTTTAATTTTTCTGAAAAAGCACGGCTTTGGGTTGCGTGAAGTTTGTCTATTTCTCCGCTAGCCAAAAATGTTGGAGGAAAGCCTTTTAAATCTTTAAAATACGGCGACCAATATTTAAGTTCACTCTCATTACTAAGCCCGCCTTCAACTATTGAGCCAATATAATCTTTAATGTTATTAAAGCCTGTTTTAACTGCGCTTGTTAAATCAAAAGCGCCATAATAAAGAAGCAACGCCTTAATCTTATTAAAATTTTCATCTTCTTTTGTCATTAGGGTCAGCGTTGTTGCAATATGCGCGCCGGCTGAATCACCGCCTAAAGCAATGATATCGCTATTTCCGCCAAACTTTTTAGCATTTTCACAAGCAAATTTAAGCGCAAGTTTAGCGTCATTTAAAATATCACCAATTTTATGTTTAGGCGCAAGCGAATAGTTGCAAGAAAAAACAACATAGCCCATTGCGCTAAGCCTTCTCATAAAGGTTACATAAAGTTTTTTGTCATAACAAGCCCAACCACCACCATGAAAATAAACAATGATTGGATATTTTTTATCGCCATCATTTTCAGGATAAAAAACATCTAACTTTTGTTTTTTATTGTCGTGAGCATATCTTAAATTAAACTTTGAATTAACGCCCTTAATTTTTTTATGAAAACTATAAACTAAACCGCCCAACGCGGTTGTAACAGAACTAAATGCTTTAACTAAATAAATTTTAGGCCTCATAATAATATTATACATAATTTTTTAACATTTGAAAACAAAAAACCACGATTGTTATCGTGGTTTATTTGGAATACGGCAATGTCCTATGTTTCCAGCCAGTTGCCCGACCAGTATTTTCGGCCCTGGGAAGCTTAACTTCTGTGTTCGGTATGAGAACAGGTGGGACCTTCCCGGCAAAATCACCGTAATGGTATAATAACAGATTTCTCTGATACTATCTATTTAGATTATATAACTTTTGATTAAAAAAGTCAAGTTTCGCACACTGGCAACTGCACATGAACTAAAATCAGATTAGCATCGGCTTTAAATACAACTAAATGAATTTATTTTAATCACATTTCTGTGATCAAGCCCTCGACCTATTAGTATCGGTCAGCTCCATGCATTACTGCACTTCCACACCCGACCTATCAACCTTGTTGTCTTCAAGGGGTCTTACTATCTTATGATATGAGATATCTTATCTTGAGGCAAGTTTCGCGCTTATATGCTTTCAGCGCTTATC
>JAFZXQ010000079.1 GCA_017616705.1 Clostridia bacterium
ATTACCTAAAGAACTTTGGGCCAATACTCATTTTAGTTTGGTTCTTCATGGAAGGCGAGTTTGCAAAGCAAGAAAGCCAATGTGTGAAGAGTGCAAGTTTAGTGATGATTGCAAATATAACAAAGAAATAAAAAAGAAAAATAAGGGAAAGATTTAATAGATGTTTTTAGATAGGGTTAAAATCTTCATAAAAGCAGGGGCCGGCGGTAATGGCAAAACAAGTTTCCATACTGAGAAATTTGTTAGAAAAGGTGGTCCTGATGGTGGCGATGGCGGCAAAGGTGGCGACATTATTTTTGTTGCCGATTCAAGTCTTGATAGCCTTGTTGATTTTAGGTTTACGAAACATTTTAGAGCAGAAAATGGTGAAAATGGTGGCTCTGCTAAGTGTACGGGTAAAAACGGCTCAAACACCATTATTAAAGTTCCTTTAGGAACGGTTATAAGCGATGATGAAACAGGTGGAATAATTGCTGATATGACTTCTAACGGAGAAACAAAAGTTGTTCTTCGTGGTGGTGAAGGTGGCAAGGGAAACGCTAGGTTTAAAACAAGTCGAAGACAAGCGCCAGCATTTTCTCAAACCGGTCAAAAAACTGAAGAAAAAGCCGTTTGGCTTGAACTTAAAACTATTGCTGATGTTGGATTAGTTGGTTTTCCAAATGTTGGTAAAAGCACAATTTTAAGTGTTTTAACAAGCGCAAAACCAAAAATTGCTAACTATCACTTTACAACGCTTAGCCCAAATCTTGGCGTTTGTGAAGCGCTTGGGAAAAGGTTTGTTATTGCCGATATTCCTGGGCTTATTGAAGGCGCGAGCGAGGGTGTTGGCTTAGGTCATTATTTTCTTCGTCACGTTGAAAGAACAAGGCTTTTACTTCATGTTATTGATATTTCAGGAAGTGAAGAAAGAGATCCTTACCTTGATTTTAAAGTTGTTAATAACGAACTTAAAAAATATGGCAAAGCCGTTTCAAACATTCCTCAAATTGTAGTTTTAAATAAATGTGATGCGCTTTTAGATAAAAAGCCAATAACAAGTTTTAAAGCAAAACTTGCTAAACTTAAAACAAAATATAACGTTGTTGAAATTAGCGCAATGGCGCATCAAAATCTTGATGAACTTTTAAAGGTTATTGTTAGTGAACTAGATAAACTTCCTCCTAAAGAGAAGATTGACTTTGTTCCATTTGAATATGAGCGCCCTGATCCAAACAGATATGAAATAATAAGAGATGAAAGCGGAAACTTTGTTGTTGTTGGCGGATTTATTGATGAGCTTATTAGAAACGTTGTTTTAAGCGACCCAACAAGTTTTGCTTACTTCCAAAAAGTTTTGAAAGATAAGGGCATAATTAAAGAGCTTAAAAAACGTGGAGCCGATGAAAACTCAACAGTTATTATTGGCGACATTGAATTTGATATGGTTGATTAGGGGGAAAGATGGATAGTAAAACAAGAGCAAAATTAAGAAGCATTGCTAACACGCTTCAAACTGAAGTTTTAGTTGGCCAAAGCGGAATAACAGATAACGTTTTAGAGCAAATTAAAATGAATTTGGTTGCTCATGAAATTGTTAAAATTGGGTTATTAAATAATAGCGACCTTAAGGCAAAAGAGTTAATAAATGAATTAGCCGAAAGCCTTGGCGCTGAGCCAATTCAAGCAATAGGCAATAAGATGGTTATTTACAAATATTCACCAAAGTGTAAGAACCATATTTTATAATTGCTTTTTCTTGACAATTTATAACTATTTGTTATAATAATAATATCTTAATAAAAAACTGTGAAGGTGGCTAAGTAGAGATTATTAATCCTAAACAGAGAAAAAGCCCTCGGCTGAAAGGCTTTTGGCACTGAATCTTCTTGAATTTCACCACTGGAGTTGCTTGATGTTCTCAAGCCGGACTAAACCGTAAAAAGTAATGAGATAACCTTCTTAGGTTATGAAATTAGGTGGTATCGTGCGGAAGCGCCCTAAAAACAAGGGTGTTTTTTCTTTTTTAGGAGAAAGTTTATGAAACAAAAAATTGAAGAATTAAACAAAGAGTTTGATGAAAACGTTGCTAAAGTTGATTCAGCTGAAGGCCTTGAAAACCTTAGGCTTGAATATATGGGCAAAAAGGGCAAGGTTGCTCTTTTGATGCAAGATTTTAAAAACGTTAAAGATGAAGCAAAGAAAGAAATAGGAATGCTTGTTAACGCTCTTAAAAACAAAATTGAAACTAAAATTAGTGAGTTTAAAGAGAAGATAACAGATAAGCTTAACGAAAAAGAAGAGTTTAACGCTAAGCCTATTGATTTTTCACTTCCTGTTAGTGATGGCGTTGGTTCACTTCACCCAAGAACAATTATTTTAAAAGAAGTTGAAGACGTTTTTGTTTCTATGGGCTTTAACGTTGAAGATGGTTATGAAATTGAAACAGAGTATAACAACTTTGATGCTGTTAATGTTCCTGCTAACCACCCAGCGCGCGATATGCAAGACACGTTCTGGCTAGATAATGGCGAACTTTTAAAAACTCATACTAGCGCTGCTCAAAACAGAATTTTAAGAAAATATGGCCCACATTGTAAGGTTATTTTCCCAGGAAGATGTTTTAGAAATGAAAGCCTTGACGCTGGCCATGAAAACACATTCTTCCAAATGGAAGGAATTGTTGTTAGCGAAAATGTTAGCGTTTCAAACCTTATTTACTTTATGAAGGAAATGTTAAAAGGCGTTTTCAAAAAAGATATTGAAGTAAGATTACGCCCAGGATTTTTCCCATTTACTGAGCCAAGCTTTGAGCTTGATGCTTCTTGCGCTTTTTGTGGCGGGAAGGGGTGTCCTTCTTGTGGCGGAAGCGGTTGGATTGAGCTTTGCCCATGTGGAATGATTCACCCTAATGTTTTAAGAAACGCTGGAATTGATCCTGAAAAATATACAGGGTTTGCGTTTGGGCTAGGTGCTGATAGATTAGTTATGCTTAAAACTGGTTTAAATGATATTAGGCACTTAAATAGCGGAAATGTTAAACTCTTAAAGCAATTTAAGACTAAGATTTAAGGAGAAAGCAATGAAAATATCACTTAATTGGATAAATGAATTTGTTGATTTAAAAGGAATAACTATTGATGAAATCAACAAAAAAATCAACCAAATGTGTTGTGAAATTGAAGAAATAACCGAAGTTGGAAAAGAAACAAGCGGTGTTGTTTTTGGGCAAATTCTTGAAGTTAAGAATCACCCAGACAGCAACCATCTTCATATTTTAAAGGTTGACGTTGGAACAGAAGTTTTACAAATTGTTTGTGGGGCTCCTAACGTTAGGGTTGGCATGGTTACTATGGTTGCAACTGTTGGCGGAAAGGTTAATGGCCAAAAGATCAAAGAAGCAAAACTTGCTGGCGTTGAAAGCTATGGAATGTGTTGCAGCGAAAGTGAACTCGGAATTGGAAGCGACGATGAGGGAATTGCTGATATTGACTTTAAAGTAACTTTAGGTCAAGACATCAAAGAAGTTTTACCAATTGATGACGTTATCTTAGAAATTGACAACAAAACTCTAACAAACCGCCCAGATCTTTGGGGACATTATGGAATGGCAAGAGAGTTTAGCGCTATCTTTGATAGACCACTTAAACCACTTCCTGTTTTAGAACTAGCAAAATTTAAAGGTTTAAAGAAAGTTAAAATTGACGTTAAAACAGATAAATGTTTTAGATACTCAGCTATGAGCGTTGCCAACATTACTAAAAAGCGTCTTCCAATGCCGCTTAGAATAAGACTTAACTATACCGGCATGAGAGATATTAACTTGCTTGCTGACATAACTAACCTTGTTATGTTAGAATTAGGTCAACCTATGCACGCCTTTGACAATAACCTTGTTAAAGATATTGTTGTTAGGGAAGCGGTTAAGGGTGATAAACTTTTAACTCTTGAAGGTGAAACTCATGAAGTTAACCCTGGCTCAATATTAATTTGTGATGGCAAAGACGAGCCTGTTGCTATTGCCGGAATTAAAGGCGGATTAAAAAGCGGAATAACTGATGAAACTAATAGCGTATTGTTTGAGTCAGCAACATTTGATTCAGGTGCAATTAGAAAAACTAGCAGGTCAATTGGCTTGATAACAGATGCTAGCCTTAGATATGAAAAATCGCTTGACCCAGAACTTGCTAGCATTGCAATGGCAAGAATTTTGAAAGTTTTAACAACCATTGATAAAAACGTTGTTATAACTTCAAGTTATAGTGACGTTTATAAAAAGAAATATGAAAAAGTAAATTTAACTATTGATAGTGAGTTTGTTAGCAAGAGAATTGGAATTAAAGTAACCAATGAAGAAATTGCAAAAATTTTAACAAAATTAGGATTTTCTTGCAAAATTTTGAAAAATCAGGTTCAAATTGCAGTTCCAACGTTTAGGGCAACCAAGGATATTAGCATCAAAGAAGATATTGTTGAAGAGGTTGCTAGAATGCTTAACTTTGGATTGCTTCAACCAAAACCACTTGAATTTAGTGTTTTACCTGTTGAAAAAAATAGAGAGCATACTCTTGAATATGAAGCTAAATTAATGCTTGCTGAAAAATATGGCGCTAACGAAGTTCATTCTTATATTTGGAATTATGACAACTTTAATAAAGAGCATAAGATTGAAACTAAACCGGTTTTACATTTACTAGATAGTAAAAACGCAGGGCAGAGTTCAATTAGAAGCGAGATGGTTCCAACACTATTAAAATTTGTTAGTGAAAACAAAGAACAACTTGATGGCGAAGTTAGAATCTTTGAAATAGGAAGATGCGTTCCTAGTCTTGATGAAAACAAACTTGCTATTGAAGAAAAACATTTGGCAATCGCTTTTGCATCTCAAACTAAAACCCAAGAAGAATTGTTCTTCTGTGTTAAAAAGTTTTTAGTTGACTTTGCTTCAAATAAACTTTTACTTAATCTTGAATTTACTAAAGAGGGTAATGTTCCAAACTATATTCATAAAGTTAATTCTTGCTCAGTTAAAAATGGCGACGTTATTTTAGGATATTTTGGTTTAGTTAACCCAGCAACAACTAAGTGTATTGATAAAAAACTTAACATTTGTGTTTGTGAAATTGATTTTACTAAACTTTGTGAGAAAGAGGGTTATAAACAAAAAGTTAAAGTTCCTAGCGCATTCCAAAGCGTTAAGTTTGATCTTAACTTCTTAGTTGATAAAAATAAAACTTATGGCGAAGTTAGAGAAGCGCTAAATAAGGTTAGAAGTAAAATTCTAGTTGGAATTAACTTTGTTGAAGTTTTTGAAGGTGAAGTTTTAGGCGGCAAAAAGAGCATGCTATTTAACTTTGAAATTAATGGCAAAGATCATACGCTTTCAAGTGAAGAAATTGATAACTTTAGAAATGATGTTATTGCCCAAATGGCTAAAAACGGATATGCTTTAAGATAAGGAGAAAACAATGGAAAAGATTTGTCAAAGTTGCGCAATGCCAATGGAAAGCGCTGAACTTTATGGAACTAATAAAGATGGTTCTGTTAATGAAGATTATTGCAAATATTGTTATGACAAAGGTGAGTTTATTCAAAAAGTTTCAATGGAAGAATTTATTGATATGTGTTCACAATTTGGTGAGCAAGCCGGCATGACAAATGAGCAAATGAAAGAATACTGTTCAAGTGTATTCCCAACATTAAGAAGATGGAAAAAACAATAAAAAAATCCCGCTTAGGCGGGTTTTTTGTTGAGTAAATTTTTGAGTTTGTAAAAGCCATCTTCATTAGATTTTTTCTTGCCGAAAACTAAGAGGGCAAAAGCGATAGTAAGATTAAAGCCAGCAAGCATTATATAATAGAATTTAAATGGAACAAATAGGCAGTTTATGTAAAGAAAAATTGAAGATAAAATAAAAAGTTTCGCGCTTGATTTTGAAAAGAGTTTGGCTTTATTTAGTGTTTTAAAGTGAACTTTTTTAACTTCATTTTGATTTATAAAATCAATTGGGAAAATGTTTTTTTCTTTCATAAAACTAAAAAGTTCTAAACTATTTAAAATTACGATATTTTCTTGGTTAATTAAAGCACTATCGCTGTTAAAACAAAAAACGATTAACTTATTAACTTTTTGTTGATTTTTCAGTTTTGTTAGTTTAATTAAGTCATCTTTTTTAAGGCTAACGCTGTCAAAAAAAGGATAGATGATAGTGGCACTTTCTTGGTTAATTAGATAGTCATTTTTTATGTTTAGTTTTATTTCGCTGGAAAAAAGGTTTTGAAGAAAAGAAAGAATTTCGCTTTGGGGAAAAGTAAGAAAAAAATTATCGCAACTAGACTTATTTTTTAAATCTGTTCTTTCAATATTAAGTTTTTTTAGTTTTTTGTTTTTAGCGTAAAATATTTCAGTTAAACTTATTATAACCCCAAGAATCGTCAGAATTATAGCCAGATAGAAGTTTTTAGTTAGCCTTATTAAAACAAAGTAAAAAGTTAATGCAAGCCCTGCTAAAATGAAAGCAAAGTTAAAGATTTTTGCTAGTTTTGATTCTTCCATAAATTAATGATTGACAAAAATTTAGATTTTAAATCGCTTGCCTAAAACAAACTTTAATTATATAATAAAACTATGTTTGGGAAGAAAAACAATTTAATAACTGACGGCCTAGGAGACCTTAACAGCAAAGTTGAGTTAACGCTTTTAAATCCAAAGGCAACAAGCAAAGATGTTTACAATTTTTGCAACATTGCTTATAAAAACAGATATTTTGGCGTTGTTGTTTTTCCGCGTTTTGTTAAACTTGCTTCAAGTTACATTAAAAGTAAGTTAGATGGGGCAGTTCAGGTTATAGCGTGTGTTGATTTCCCATTTGGCGAAAGCCAAAGTTCAGCTAAAATTGCTTCGGCGAAAAAGTGTTTTAGTGATGGGGCTGATGAAGTTGATTTTTGTGTTTCTTCTGGCCTTATTCTAGAAGAAGATTATAGGGCAATAAGAACCGAGATTTCAAGAGTTGTCAGAAGCAGTCATAAAAAGGTTGTTAAAGCAGTTATTGAAACAAGTTTTCTTGACCGCGAACAAATAGCGAGAATAACAAAAGTTTTAGTTAAATGTAAGGTTGATTATATTATGACAAATTCAGGGTTTGGCCAAGGTGGCGTTACTCCTGAAATTGTTGAGATAATTGCTAGTTCAACTAAAAATAAATGTGGAATTAAAGCGTCAGGTGGCGTTTCAAATAAGGTTATTGCCAATAACCTTGTAAGAATGGGCGCAACAAGAATAGGAACAAGTAGGGTTTTATAGTGAAAAGCATAATAACAAAAAGTGAAAAAGAAACAAACAAAGTTGCCGCAAACTTTGCAAAAACTTGCAAAAAGGGCGACGTTGTTTTGTTGTTTGGTGATCTTGGCGCTGGCAAAACGGTTTTTAGCAAGGGTTTTGTTTCAGCTTTCTCAAAGAGCGCAGTAACTAGCCCGACGTTTACTATTATTAACACTTATGAAGGCAAAATTCCTGTTTATCATTTTGATTTATATAGGATTGAAAATGAGGGAGAACTTGATTTAATAGGGATTCTAGATTATCTTTATGGCGATGGGATTTGCCTTATTGAATGGCCTGAAAGGGCGCCAAACGCCTTTCCTAAAAATAGCAAAAAAGTTGAAATAAAAAAGCGCGGAGAAAATGTTAGGGAGATAATTTTTTATGAAGATATTGATAATTGATTGTTCTAACGGAAACTATGTTTCGCTTATTTCTGGCGATAAGATTATTGAAAGAAAAAACGATAGCAAAGTTAGTGATGACGCCCTAAAAATGATTGATGAATGTTTAAATGAGGCTAAAATCAAAACGGCTAATCTTGATGCTGTTGCTGTTAGCATCGGCCCAGGAAGTTTTACCGGAATTAGAGTTGGATTAACTATTGCTAAAACAATGAGTTTTGTTAGCAAAATTCCGCTAATTGCGTTTACG